>CAMDCQ010000132.1 GCA_945890595.1 Chitinophaga pinensis | reverse complement strand
AGTTTGTTGAGGTAATCGGCCTCTTGTGGGGTAAAGGGTATTCGGTCTACTTCACCGGCAGTTGCTATAAAGAGTTTATTATTCGGGTCCTTTTCAACGCTAAATCCCAGGTCTTTCAGTAAATCCACATAGCGATACACCGTTCTTTCTGAGGTATTCAAGAAATTTACAATGCTCGGTATAGATTTAGCGGGCTGCGCTTTTAGGTAATTTATTAATTGAAAAAGTCTGTATATCTTATGTTGATTGAACATGTTGAAAAGTATTTTGACAAATAAAGTCAATACCAACAAGTTAAAATAACGTTTGACCTCAGTTGGCAGAAACATTTGGTTCCTTTGTTTCAGAATCAAAAAAAAATCCCTAAAATGAAAAAAGTAATCTTGCTCTTCATCGCCATAAGTGGCTTATTTACCTTAAATTCTTGTAAAAAGGATGAACCTATTCCTGCACCCATCGCAGATTTTAATTATACAGGGGGTGGGTGTACAGCGCCTTGTGCGGTATTATTTGAAAACAAATCAAAGGACGCTTCAACCTACAGTTGGGATTTTGGAGACGGAACGGCATCAACGGATGCTAATCCAACAAAAACCTATGACGTAGGAGGTACCTACACCGTAACGTTAACTGCAAATGGAGTAGGGGGTTCTGCCCAAATCGCCAAACAAGTATTAATTCAAAAGTCGACTCAGTCGCAGCTTCCTACGGCAAATTTCACCTTTACAGGAGCAGGTACCGCACCCACTAACGTAAAATTTACCAATACATCTATCAATGCTACCACGTACACGTGGGATTTTGGTGATGGTACCACTTCAACCGTTGCAAGTCCGAATCATACCTATACACAGGGAGGCTCGTTTTCGGTTATTTTAAAAGCGACCAATGCCGCAGGAAATAATCAACTCACTAAGATTGTAAATATCACCGCGCCACCCACAAAGGTAAGTATTACCAAACTAGTGGTTACCGACATGCCGTTTGTAGATGGATCAGGTGCAAGTTGGGATTTTGGCAGTGGACCCGATGTTTTTTTTAAGATAACCAATCAAGCAAGCACAGTGCTTATAGACGGAACTAGTGCCAGAATAACGGATGTTACGGCATCTGCACTTCCGCTAACGTGGACATTTACCACGCCGTTTGAAATTACCGACTTTGCCTCTTCACGCTATGTTGATTTGTATGATTATGACACCTTAGATCCAGATGACTATATTGGGTATGTTGGGTTTACCATGAACAACTATACCAGTGGCACGAGTCCTTATCCCAGTACGATTACCGTAACTCAAAATGGGATTACCATGAAACTAGATTTAGTTTGGCAATAGAGCAACATACTTCGCTTAGTTTTTTTCAGTAGTTAACGAGATGGCTTACACCTCTTTCCCGCATTTTGGGCGATAGGTGAGCCACTTGTTGGCGACACCGGGCACTATAAAAAGCATAGACGCAGCAGACGTCATTGATTTTTTTGAAAAAGAGAATTAACTTAGCAGAGATAAAAAAATGAAATTCGGAGTCCGCATACCTTCTATTAGTAAACGCATCGCAGCTCGTACCTCGGTAAGGCGCATCGTACGTCATAACTTGGGTGTGAAAGCTCCCCAAGGTGGCGGATGGGTTACCGACCCTAAAAAAGCCCTTTACAATAAGGTGTACAACAAAACCAGTAGAGGATGCTTGGTGAGTGTAGCATGGTTATTACTCGTGCCTGTTGCAATGGCTTGGGCGGTATGGGAGATGGTGTGTTGAGAATACTGCGTTATTGGAACTATTAACTTTACTTTGAATAATTATAATTTTTATGCGTAAAATAAGCAGACAAGCACTATCTATCATTTTTATTACGTGCATCTCTTTTTTGAATGCTCAAGTTCAAATAGGTTCAGATATCGATGGAGAATCCGCAAATGATTTATCTGGATGGTCTGTATCACTAAGTAGCGATGGGAGTACTATGGCTATCGGAGGAACTGGTAGTAACTCTGTAAGAATTTATAAGAATGAAAGTGGAGTTTGGACTCAATTAGGTTCAGATATCGTTGGAGAAGCCACAAATGACGGATTTGGAATTTCTGTCTCCATTTCTACTGATGGAAGTGTTGTAGCTATTGGAGCTTATTCTAACGACGGTAATGGAACAAATGCTGGACACGTAAGAATATACAAAAACATAAGCGGTACTTGGACACAAATAGGTTCTGATATAGATGGTGAAGCTGCTCGTGATCAATCTGGAGTTGCTGTCTCGCTAAGTAGCGATGGGAGTACTGTGGCTATTGGAGCCCATTATAACGACGGTAATGGAACAAATGCTGGACACGTAAGAGTATATAAAAACATAAGCGGCACATGGACACAATTAGGTTCTGATATAGATGGAGAAGCTGCAAATGATCAATCTGGAGTTTCTGTTTCACTAAGTAGCGATGGGAGTATTGTGGCTATTGGAGCATGGTCCAATGACGGTAATGGAACAAATGCTGGACATGTGAGAATATACAAAAACATAAGCGGCACATGGACTCAAATAGGTTCAGATATAGACGGAGAAGCAGCAAATGATTTCTCTGGGTCTGTATCACTAAGCAGTGATGGGAGTACCGTGGCTATTGGAGCTTTTAATAATAATGATAGTAAAGGAACAAATGCTGGACACGTAAGGGTTTATGAAAATGATAATGGTGTTTATAATGGTGTTTGGACGCAATTAGGTTCTGATATAGATGGTGAATCAGCTGGTGATTGCTATGGAGGTGCTGTCTCACTAAGCAGCGATGGGAGTACTGTAGCTATTGGAGGTTATTATAACGACGGTAATGGAACAAATGCTGGACACGTAAGAATATACAAAAACATAAGCGGTACTTGGACACAATTAGGTTCTGATATAGATGGTGAAGCTGCTGGTGATCAATCTGGAGCTGCTGTCTCACTAAGTAGCGATGGGAGTACTGTGGCTATTGGAGCAAGGCTTAATGACGGTAACGGAACAAATGCTGGCCAGGTAAGAGTGTATACTGTCAGCACTTGCATAGCTACTTCCTCCACAGATACGGTCACCTCATGCAGAGCTTACATTTGGACCAATGGTGTAACCTACACCGAGAGTAGTAATACAGCTACAGATACTTTTGTAAATGCAGAAGGCTGTGATAGTGTTGTTACTTTAAACCTTAAAGTTATAAGAGAAAATGGCGAATCATTAACACTGACGGAGTGCGATAGCTATACTTCATCTACGGGAAAAATATGGATTATAAGTGGAACATACACGGATACCCTCAGTAATAGCGTAGGCTGTGATAGTATTGTTACTTTAAGTCTTACAATTGTAAAAACAGAGGACATAATTTCTGTAAACCCAGCTAATCACACGGTAATGCCGGGGAGCAATGCTACATTCATTACACAGTCTATTTTTGATCCGAATGCAACGTATCAATGGCAAAGAGATAATGGGACTGGCTTTCAGAATTTAAGCAATGCAGGTCAATACAGCGGAACCACTTCCAGCACACTAATTATTTCTAATGTCACCACAAGCAATGACAATGAAGTATATCGTTGTTCAGTGACCTTTAATACATGTACGGATACGTCAGAAGCAGCGGTATTAAATATCGATAGAGCAAATGTGTCAGAAATCGACTTAAATAAAGCGTATGCAGTTTATCCAAATCCTACTAAGGGCGTTGTTTTTATTAAGGCCAAAGCGTCACTTTTAGGTGCTAAGTATATGGTATACTCAAGCAATGGTGCAGAGGTGCTTAGTGGAAGTATAACTACTGAATTGACTAATTTAGGTATTCAAGATTTTGCAGAAGGAGTTTACCTTATCAGTGTAGGAAATGATTTAAAACAAACCTTTAGAGTAATTAGAGAATAGTTGGATTTAGGTTTACTATTTGCAAGTGAGTCTTCTGATTTCTGGGGCATTTGCAGTTCTGATGACTCTTACAACTGCAGAGTTAATTGTTGTGTTGGTTGACATAGAATACAACACCAGAACAAAGAAATAATGGAAGTAAGTATAGCTTTATGGTAAGGGTACAACATTAGAAAATAGAAAGTCAGCCTAAAAGCAAAAGAAATCCGTTATGGCAGATATATGAGGTGGGGCGAGGTGATCATGTGAGGAAATAAATTTATATGAACAGTCTTAAGGATTTTATCCAAAATAAAATGAGGATGTCCCATATCTATCAACCTTTGATGATAAAGACATTAATAGCAAATAGGGGTAAAGCGAGTAAACATGATATCGCAAAAAAAATAGTTGAATTTGATTTCTCTCAGGTAGAATACTATGAAAAAGTAGTTGATAGCATGATAGGTCAAGCTGTTGACTAATTTACTTTGAAAGTATACGTAAAGTGACCACAACCTCCGTCAGAACCACTAACGTTCTTAAAAGAAGATTGTTTGATGGAACTTATAGCTTTGTTGATTAATCCTGAATTGGTGGTAGTGCCAGGGGCGCCACGCAAAGGATCATGTTTTACGGTAGTAACTGTTCCATTTTCATTCACACACACGTATAATCTTACTACTCCATTATCTTGTACACCGCCTGATGGAGGGTTTATTTCAGCATCAAAACCACCGATTAGTCCCACTACGGGCCCGCTACCAGATCCTTTTTCTAGTTTACCTTTATCTCTATTTTCATTTGGTATAACTTCTTTACTGAATTTGTAGTCTCCTCTTTGAGTGACCTCCCCAGCACCGTTGTTGGATTGGTCTTTTCCAGCATTAATTTTAGATGCAATTTTTGTAGGTGATGGTTCTGCTGGTTTGGTAGGTTCGGTTCTAGTCGTTTGGCTTTCTTTTTCGATCAGACTAAGTTCTCTTTTTAACAATTCGTTTTCCTTCTTGATAAGTTCTATTTCTCTCGATGCATCTGAATTTTTATCGTTTTGACTGCATGATATAAAACTAAAAAAACACGCCAGGGCTAAAATATGAGTTGAGATATTTTGTATTTTTTTCATAACTATTTAAATCCAACTATAGTAAATAAATATTTTTTAAAGAATTAAGGACTTTGTTAGCATAAAGAGTCACTTAGTGTAATTGTTAAATAATGAATAACAGGCGATGCGGGGAAAGGCTCGGTTTTCTTCTAGGATGTTACCGCTAGCTCAGCCTCCATACAAGAAGCCCAAGACCGCAGCAACTGCCCAATGGACGAAATAGAAACCCGTTATGGCAGCTGGATGAAATGGGGTGAGGTGATAGTGTGAGTTTAAGTGGTCAGCCGCTCAAAAAATCCTTAGAGCTAGTCACTACCTTTCAACAATTACCGTTAGTTCTGGAGAGTTTTCGAGTAAACATAACGAGTTCATCGTAAATTAAAATACGCGTGGATGTGCAATAGAATGGCTTGCAAGTTAGTTTTAACGATAAATTGTAACGCTGTTCTGGTAATAACGTATTACCCAATAGTACTATTTCTCAAGATGGCACATTGAACCAATAAGCTGAATTGGAATCCGAATAATTACCACAGGCCATAGTTTTAATAAAAAAGTATCTCTATCACGATTTAATAGGTAGTTTTGAGAAAACAAAAAGCATAGTTACCCTCAATTCGTTATTTATGTCAAGTTTTTGATGTGAAAAACTTGACATTTTAAGTAAAATAACCACCTTTGTAGTATGACACGGAGCTTTAGCGTAGTTCCATTAGATCAATACAACATAGAAACGCACGAATGAAAGTAGCAGCGCAAATACGAAATACCATTGAACGCATTCCTGAAAGTCAACCTTTTGGCTATGCTGATTTGGGAATAGAAGCGAATGATTTTTATAGTGCTGCTAAGGCTTTGGAGCGTTTACAAAAGAATGGGACTATAAAAAAGGTATCTAAAGGTGTATTTTATATTCCACGTAAAACCATATTTGGAGAGTTGGGCCCGGATAGCAATGGTATATTGGAAAGGTACTTATTTGAAGATGGTAAACGAGTAGCGTATGAAACAGGCTTTTCTTTATACAACAGAATGGGATTAACAACACAAATGGCTTTTAAAATAAAGATTGCCACAAAGAAAAACCCCATCAACATAAATCAAGGTACACTGCAAGTAAGTTCAGTGAAAAGTTATGTTGATATAACAGAGAAAAACTATCAACTGTTAGGTTATTTGGATGCTTTGAAAGACATCAGAAGAATCCCCGATTGCTCGGTTATACAGGCAATAAAGCGAATGAGTTTTTTACTAAAAGCGTTAACCTCAAAGGAGCAAAAAGAACTCATTCAATATGCACTGTTCTACCCAGCTAGAGTAAGATCATTGCTTGGAGCAATTTTAGAAAATCTAAATGTAACCATACAACTGGAAGAATTAAAAAGCAGTCTTAATCCATTGACGAAAATTAACATAAGCATAAAAGCAACAGAACTGCCAACTATCAAAAACTGGAATATTGAATGATACTGCACAAGGATGATATTATTTTTAAAGATTTGTTGCTCAGTGCTTCTTTGCATTTAAACATCCCATTGTCCTTTGTCGAAAAAGATTATTGGATAACATGGGTGTTAAGTCGATTGGCAAAAAGTAAATATGTAAATGAGTCTGTTTTTAAAGGAGGTACATCGCTTTCAAAAGGATACC
>CAMDCQ010000131.1 GCA_945890595.1 Chitinophaga pinensis | reverse complement strand
CTTTACACATTAGTATTAGATTTGCACTAGAAAAAATGACGAAGCACAAAGTAACTTTTAGGTTTGAAACAGAACCAAACAAGGTGGTAACTGTAGAAGCGCGACCCGGTGATACCATACTAGATGTTGCTCATGATCATGATATTCACCTTAATCACAACTGCGGTGCGGTATGCGCTTGCAGTACATGTCAAGTATACATAGAGCAAGGAATGGATTCCCTTCCTGAGATTTCAGATAAAGAAGAAGATTTTATTGATAGAGCAATAAATCCTAGAATTAATTCTAGATTGGGATGTCAGTGTGTTATAACGGCTGATATTGAAGTAACTATTCCCGATCAAAGTACAATTATAGGTCATTAAACAAAACACATGAGTAACCAAAAATTTTTTGAGCCACCCATAAATTGGTCAGACTACGAAGACATCGCTTTAGCCTTATATGAAAAATTTGGCGATGATTTTACAGAGACCAAGATATACAGAATACGTTTTACAGAGCTACTAGACTGGGTACTTGCGTTGGATAATTTTGAAGGAAATCGTGAAGATAGTAACGAAGGACATTTAGAAATGATTCAAAGCAGCTGGGTATACGAATGGCGTGATAATCAGTAAAAAACAATGATTCTAGATCAACTGGCTCATGTCAACACTTTTATCTTTGATGTAGATGGAGTGCTTACTCCCGGAAGTGTTATTGCCACAGATAATGGCGAGATGCAACGCACCTTTAATATAAAGGATGGATTTGCGCTTCAATATGTTGTAAAACAAGGCTATAACGTCATTATAATAAGTGGGGGTAATTCGGACGGTGTTAGAGATCGTTTGCGTACTTTAGGCATTAAAGAAGTGCACACGGGTGTTTCTGACAAACGTATTTTACTAGCAGAACTTCAACTTAAGTTAGATCTTGACTTAGAGAGGACATTGTATATGGGCGACGATTACCCAGACTTGTCTGTGATGCGGATGTGTGGTGTAAAAGTAGCACCTTCAGATGCCGCATGGGAAGTGCAAGAACTGGCTGATATTGTTACCAAGCACGCAGGTGGGCAAGGTGCAGCTAGAGAAATTCTTCAAAAAGTGCTAATGATGCAAGATAAGTGGGAGAGTAGTGAGCATTCTGTATGGTAATAAATACAATTTACGGATGTTGTTTAATTATGAATAGTCTATCAATACTATCTTTGACAAGATGAATACCATAATTCGCAAACTAATTAATCGCAAGTATTCACTCACCATGGGTGTTTTTGTGTTTTGGATGCTATTGTTTGATGGTAATAGCGCCATGTTTATCTATAAGCAGTATCATGAGCTTAAAGATCTGCGGATGCAAGAGCAGTTTCTGAAAGAAGAAATTGCGGACATGGAAGAGCAAAAAGTTAATTTATTCTCAACCAATGACCGATTAGAAAAATATGCACGCGAGCATTATTTTTTCAAGAAAGACGATGAAGATGTGTTTGTTATTGCTCCTAAAGATTAAAATTCCTGTTTAGCAATAATTTCAGAAAGTAACTGGTGTATGTTTTCATTGGCTGCAAGTATGGATGTTCCAAAAACAAAGTCATCTTCTCCGCTAAAGCTCGTAACCAATCCTCCTGCTTGCTGCACAATATAAGCGCCACCTGCCACATCCCAAGGTTTTAGGTTAAGTTCAAAAAATCCATCAAATCTTCCGGCTGCAGTATAAACGAGGTCTATAGCTGCACTTCCCATTCTTCTTAAGCCTTGCGTAGATTGCATGAGAGTTTTGAGCACTTCAATGTAGCCATTTAAGCCTTTAAAATTGTAATAGGGAAATCCGGTGGCCATTAAGGTTTCAGATAGTTGCAATCGCTGAGCTACGTGTATGGGTTTTCCATTCAAATATGCGCCACTGCTATCCGCGTGAAAAAGTTCTTTTTCTGCCGGCACATATACCGCTCCATATACAGGTTTTGAATCCGCATACAATGCAATCGAAATACAAAATTTAGAGTGGCCGAATAAGAAATTAGTGGTGCCGTCTATGGGGTCGATAATCCAGTATAAATCGCTGTTTTGAAGCGTGCTGGTGCCTTCTTCGCCTAAAAATCCAGCTGTAGGTGTTAGTTCAAGCAGTCCTTTCACAAGACGCTTTTCGCTTTCAATATCTACATAGCTCACCAGTTGGTTTTGACTCTTTTCGATAACTTTAATTTCACTCAACTTTGATTGTTCGGTAAGCTGAAATTCACCTATTTCAAAGAGGAGTTGTGATATGTGTTGATGCATAATTTGATGTTTTATGGTGTGGATGGATTATATTTTTTGTGCTATTTGAGTTAGAACTTGTATATGAGAGATATTTTGGTTTTTATTTTTCTGTACAATAGAATTATTTTTTCTAGTGTGTCTTTTTTCTCTACGGGAGTCAACCAACTGCCTGAATATAAATGAATGCCAAAGGAGTGTTTAGGTAGATTTTGAATAAGAACCTCTAAACCAACATTAAGCTCTTCTCCTTGGTAAAAATAAAAATAACTGGCGTCAAAGACCGTTATATCTCCTATCTGTTGAGTGCCGTATTCGATGTTATTTTTTCTCAGAGTTAATACATCAGTCGTTAGTTTGGGTGATATATAAGGGGTTAGTTTAGTATGACCATGTTTTTCTAGCATAGCAATACATTCCTTAAAAAAGTCATGATTTTTAATCGCTCCGATTGCCCCATTAGTTATCCAATATTCATTTTTTTTTGGATACTGAAATGCAACAAAACAGGTGTGATCTAAAAGTGAGTCCAAAGATTTCACTAAAAATATATCCGTATCTAAGTAAAATCCACCGTATGATTCAACAGCGAAAAGTCTCACATAATCGCTGGCAAATGCCCATAGTTTTTGTTTTAAATTTTTGATTACAATTGGATGTTTTGGGGAGTTTTTCTCATTCCATTCTAAAATAGTGTAATCAGGATTATGTTTTTTCCATGAGTTAATGCAATCTATTACGTATTCAGGTTTTGGTGTTTTTCCATACCAGCAGTAGTGTATTATTTTGGGGATTGCATTAAATGTTCTCATTATCAATTAAATAAATAATTTAAATAGCTGTCTCGGAATAATTTCATTCGATGAACGGCAGTATTTTGTACCTTCGTAAATGAATTGTTGTAGCAAACAATAAGTAGGGAAAGTTTGGAAATCTTACGTTAGTTTATAAAATTACCGTTTAACCTAAACTAGTTTGCGAAGCTGTGCAATTCTATTGACAAAAATAGATGAATCTCGACGAAAACCGTGACTTAATTCAGCGTATTTGCATAGTTGTAACTACGTATAACAGAGCAGATATTTTGGAGAAGTCTTTGGCAATGTATACTGAAATACGATATATCTCAGAAGCTACTATTCTAATCATTGATAATAACTCTACTGACCGCACAAATGAGGTAGTTAGCGAGTTTAAAAAAAAGTATCAACTCAAGGTAGAATATTATTTTGAGTCTCAACAAGGTTTGTCTATTGCTAAAAATACAGCAATACGTATCTGTAAACAGGATTACATGCTTTTTCTAGATGATGACTGTTATCCGCAACGTGATATTTTAGTTAACTGTTTAAATTCTCTGATCCTTCCAAATACATTTGTTTTAGGTAAGGTTAAACGATGGAATGAGATGGTTCCTGCTTGGATAGAAGATGATTTTTTTATTCGAAATCCAGAAAGTGATACGAGAACGATGTTAAAAGATACGAATCAAGTTAAAGGTTGTATCTTGTTGATTGAACGTAACGTATTCGATATAATAAATGATTTTAATACTTCAATGGGCATGAATGGAACTACAATCGCCTACGGAGAAGATACAGATCTGGGCTATCGCGCTAAGTCGTTTGGAATTGACATTTGGTATGATCCATCTATTGCGATGTATCATCGCAGTCACTTTATGACTGTTGGAGAATTTTTAAAGAAAAATTATCTGGCTGGACAGACACATCAATCTTTAAGAGTCAAAAAAAAGGGAATTTTCCGATTACTGGCGTTGGTATGCTTTCACATGTTCAAATCTCCGTTTATTTTTCTCTCGTTTATAACTAAATCTGCTAATTGGAAAGGTGCGTTTGTGGCTTCGCTTTCAAAAGTTAGTAATTATAGCGGTCAGTTGATGTTTCAACTAAAAAGTACAGTCCAATCTTTAACGGGGCATTCAGCTTTATGAACCATATTTTAATAATAGCATACAACCGGATAGACTATCTCGATAGACTGTTAACGTCTTTAAGGAATCAGAAATCGTATACATCGGACTATAAACTATGGTTTGTCATTGATTATTCTGAAATACAATCCGAAATTATCGAATCTATAAAAAGTAGTAATTTAGAATTTGAATTTGAAATTATTGTTCGGGATGTTAATTATGGGTTAAAAAAGAATGTTATAGAATCTGTAACAGAGATTTTCGAAAAAATCGATTCGCAACAATTAATTTATTTGGAAGATGATCTTGTATTGAGTTCGTACACCTTTAATTATATAGAGGCGGTTCATCGTGCTAAGTTAGATATAGATAGGTTATTTGGGATAAGTCTATATGCGCAAACCAAGAATGAGTGGAATGGATTTTATCTTAACTTTACCAATTATCATCCTTTTTTTGCGGCAACACTTCCGTCCTCATTGGGTTGCATATTTTTCAGAGAGAAGTGGTCCTTGTTTCGAAATACATTGGATGCTCAATATCGTTATGTGATGCCTATGAATAACCAAGATGACTTACCATTGGGATCATGGTCTGATACCAATTCATGGAAGAAAGAGTTGTTGAAATTTTGTGTAGTGCAAGACTTGTTTACCCTGTATCCCAAGGTGAGCTGTGTGGCCCATATGGGTAATGTGGGAACCAATGTAAGTAAGGTCTCAAATGCCCTATTTAATTCAACCATGCTTTACACTCCTTGTAATTTTGAAGACATAGACATGGAGAAGATTGATTTTCTGGATATTTATTTTGAGTATAACCCCAGTTTTTTTAAGGATACCATAGATTCTGACTATACACAAAATGTAGTGGTGGACTTATACGGCTTAAAAAAAATAAAGAATTTAGATAGCTATTACTTGACTTCTAAAAAATGTAAAAATAGTAAAATGTCGTTTGGTTTTGAATACGGATTTTTACCGAGCAATATTTTAGAAGGCGTGGTTGGAAATTATTTCAGCTTAGCTAGAGGTAGAGACATTGTGAGTAAAGATGCTCCTTTTACGGAGTTTTTTGAAGCGAATTTTAGTCCGAACTTTAAAAGAAATATCACTGCTTATATTCTTCTTACCCTGTTTAAAAAAGCAAGAAAAAAGTGGTAAAAATTCAGTTTTGGAAACGGACTAAAGATATCACTTAGCGCATTAAGTAAATTTTTCCAAATCCTTGGGTGAAGTATTGATCGCCAGCAGTTTCTCGTAATGCAATATTTTCTCCATTAATCTTTGCCGTTACCTTGTATAGGTATACTCCATTTGCCAATTGATCACCGAATTCATCAGTGCCATTCCAACTAAACTCGGAGATGTTATTTCCTATTTTAATAAATCCTAATTCCTCCTTTGTGATTTCACGAACTACTTTTCCGGTAATCGTCATGATTTGAATTTTCATATAATCGGGTACTTTTTCTCCTGTAAGCGTATACACGAATTTCATGGATGTGCTGAATGGATTGGGGTAAGGATATATGTTAGATATTCCAGACTCTCTGACAACTTCAAAGTTGATATCATAATTCAGATCACTGGATTTATTTCCAGATCCATCTTTAACTTGAACTATTAGGTTGTATTTACCCGAAGCCAGCGATTGCGGTTTGTATTCAAAAATTGCTTTATCACTACTTTTCATCGCGGGATAAAAAAATACGTCATTGTCACTAACATTCAGTGTATCTGAAGAACCAATGGGAATACCATATTCATTTACTTGTTGAATAACTGCAGTAAACGCTGATGGATCCTTTATTAAAATAAAGGTATTGTCGTCTAACACAGACATTGTTATTACTGTACTTGGCGATACTATCTCGTGATCTAAAATATGAATTCCGTCAAACACAACGTCCAGGAGCGGGCTTTTATCATCTTTAAGTACGACATACATTAAATCTAATACATTATTGTCTAATCTTTCTTCTGGCTGCGCAAAATTTGGGTTCACTCTTATGCTCAGTCTATTTAATCCGGTTTGGCCGAGCGTACTTATCTTATAAGACAGAATAAATACATCATTTGGGCCAAGTGGTTTATACTATTTGTAATCCAAAGTATCGTTAATCAAGTTTGAATTTTGAATAACCGAAAGTACTAAAATACTGTCCATATCATACTTAGATATATTTTGATAGGCTATTTTTATGACTAAAGAGTCGCCTTCTTGTAAAGTGTCATGGCTTTGTTCAAATGCTATTTGAGGCATTAAACTTCCCTCGGGAACGCCGTCATACAAAATAGTCCATCGTTTTTGTTGTACCGGTGTTCTGAAAATGGAATCAGAAAGTACAGACTCTATCCTTAAATAGGGATATGTTTGAGCATCAATAGACGTGAGATCCCTCGATAAACTGTCTGCGTGAGGAAGTAAATCTTGTTCTACCCCGTCTTTGGTTACTCCAA
>CAMDCQ010000130.1 GCA_945890595.1 Chitinophaga pinensis | reverse complement strand
CTGACATTATCCATATTAGCGACGTCATCTACCTGTTTATCTACAAGCGATTTGGCTTGTTTCAGTAAATTTTGGTATACTTCTTCCTTGTTCAATATTACAATAGTATTACTTATCTAATAGAAAGACATTTCAAAACGAAATTACTTTTGACCTACATAAACTGGTCATGAATTTATCTCATCAAAAAATCCTCCTGATTGTACTGGCGATTAATGCCCTCTTCTTACTCGGCTTATTCCTGTTTTGGAACTAGCCATAAAGAAGAAGCAGGTTATCCGTTTGAGTTACTTCTTTTTCAATACGATATAACCCCATGCATCTAATACTCCTGTTGCAGCATCATACTTATCAGAAAGGTCTACGCCGTAGCCTTCCAAAGCAGATTTAGGATATGAGGCATCTGCGGTAGAACTAACGTTCACTACAATTCTGTATTCAGCGTTTTCGCCACGATCTACGGTAATCGTATTCTTGCCTTGAAGTGCTTTTGGAAAAACCATCGCACTAGTTGTAGCCATAGCTTTATCAGATTTGATTCTGTTTAAACTCTGGTAGAATCCGAAGTAATCTTTAGCATCTTTTCCTTTCCAGTCTATCTCATCTTTACCGAAGAAACTCAAGCGATGATTTAATCCTACTTCTTGTCCACTGTATATAAGTGGCATTCCACGTAAACCGTAGCTCAAAACGGCCATTGCTTTCCATGATTCACCTAATCGTTCGCCGATGGTTCCGTTCCAACTATTTTCATCGTGATTGGTGATGAAATTCATAGGGAAGGCCCTTGTTCCGTTTATGCTGTCTTTGTTCTTAACCACACGGATAATTTCACTTGCGGTAACTTCACCTTTAGCTAATTTGTTAAATACGTGATGCATTTCCCAACCGTAGTAGGCATCAAAAGCCTTGTCAAATTGATCTGGTTTGTGCGTTTCGCTTTCTGCAAGCATAAACATAGGTTTAATCGTTTCTAAGGCAACTCTTGCTTCGTTCCAAAAGTCTGTAGGTACTTCCATAGCCACATCGCATCTAAAGCCATCTAAGTCACATTCGGTAACCCAAAACTGCATACTTTTGATCATTTCTACACGCATTTCTTTGTTTTTGTAGTTTAGGTCTGCCACGTCTGTCCAGCCCCAAGATTTTCCATCTTCTCCAATAGGATCCGTTATTTTTCCGGTGCTGTCATGCGTGTACCAATCAGGATGTGCTGTTATCCAAGCATTATCCCAAGCGGTATGGTTCCCCACCCAGTCCAAGATTACTTTAATGCCCATATCATGGCATTTAGCAATAATTCGTTTAAAGTCTTCTACCGTTCCATACTTTGGATTTACCGCTTTATAGTCGGAAATAGAGTAGGGACTACCCCAGTATTTGTCGTAATCAGGATTAGCTAAGTCTTGCACAAAGGAATCACCTACGGCTTTTCTATTTAGCTTACCTATGGGTTGTATGGGCATAAACCATAGTATGTCCACTCCAAGCTCTTTGAGTTGTGGTAATTTGGCTTCAAACGCCGCGAAAGTACCTTCAGGGGTATATTGCCTAATGTTTACTTCATAAATGGTCGCATTTTGTACCCATTCTGAGGGCGATGCTACTTCGATAGTGGCTTCTTTGGCAGAATTACAGGCAAATAAGCTAAAGGTTAATACGCTAAAAATGATTTTTTTCATGGTGTATGTGTTCTGAAAATTTCGGTGGTTGCAAATAAGGAAATGAAAAAGGAGCTCAAGGTAATAAAGCCCAATGATTCGGTATAGTCGGACAAGGTGTTTCCAATGAATAACTCCGAGCTAAAGGTTATGAGTAATAAGGGAATAACTAAAAAATACTTCTTATTGGAATTTCGTAACTGATAAAAAAGCGCAATAACCACTGGTACCAGAAATACAAAGTAGCATTTCCAAGCCAAAGGAGAGAAAACAGGTATGAAGGAAAGCGATATAATATATTGATATGCCAGCTGGTGTTCTGCTTTCTTATTTTGTATAAAATGATACGCCACATAAATAGCTGCAAGTGCTATAATGGACAGACTAATCAGTTTCGTCTGACTAACATCTAATGAGGTTAGGTTAAAAAAGAATTCGTTAAATCTAGAGGTATGTGAGAATAACCCACAAACCCAACTCCATAAGGATTGGTTAAAATGATTGCAATCAAAGCCTAAAGCTACTTGTTTTACATACCATTCAACGTACAAAGAAGTCTTATCTAATCCAAAGAAAGCGAGTACCGCAAGATGGGTAATTGCAAGCCCCGCTAAGGTAAATAAAAGCCACCTAAATTTCTTTTTGAATACTAAAAAAGGCAAGATGATTATAGGATATACCTTGGTTGCCATCAAACTAGCCAGCACTACGCCAGACAGGAAAGTACGGTTTTTTTGCGCTAGATCAAACGCTAATAGGCAGAGCCAAAGCAGGTAAACGTTAACCTGTAAGTTACTTACTTCTTCTATAAAAATGCGGAAAGTAAGTAAAAAAGGAACTAAGAACGTGGCGTTTGTTAAGGCTATTTGATTGGTTTCTGTTGTCTTTAGTTTAAGAACCAGTTTTTGTTGAAAAAACGTAAAAAGAGTCCATTTAAATATGTGCCAATAGGCTATTACGATACCTACTAACCAAATCAATCGCAATCCAAAAAAGCTTGCAGCATCTAGCCAATACAGCGGAATGGTAATAATACTCATAAATGGAGGCCAAGTATTGCGATGCGCTGAATAAATATACACCTGGTTCCATGCTAGTTTTCCAGCTTCCACATAACCACCAAAATCGCCTTCGCGTTGCACATCCCTTAGAATTTCTAAACCAAGAAAGATAGCACATGCTGTGATTAAAAATACAGATAGCTGATAGCGATATGTTTGAAAAAAGCTAATAATTAGTTAATTGTATAGGTCCAGTCCGATTTATTTAACGTTACCGTAACTTCATTGCTAAAGTACTTACGTTTATAGGTCAATCGGTTTTCAGTGTTTTCTAGGATAGTAAAATCCCCATAAATTAGCGCCATATTATCCGTACGTAGCTGGGTAAGTTTGGCAATTTCCTTCTGAAGTGCAATTTCTTCTTTGCTTAGATTTTCAAAGCGCATCATTCGTCTATTGTCAGGGTCACCTGCACCCGTCATGCCTATTTCGTCACCATAATAAATAATAGGAATACCAGGAATAGTCATGTTAAACGCGTTGAACATTGCCATTTTTTTATACGCTATGTTGTCTTGTACGGTAATGTCTTGCTTCCAGCCAATGCGTTTGTACTCTTGACCTGGTAAATCAAAAGGCAAGCTTCCATCGGCGTAGCCCATAAATCGTGGTTTATCTTGATTACCTGTAATATTGCCCATCAAGTGATGGTAGCCGTACGTTGTTAAGCTCGCTTCTAGGGCTTCAGCCAGCTGCGTCATACTTGCCTGTTCTTTAGCAAATACAGGAAGTGCTTTGTCGTACATATTAAAGTCAAACTGTGCATCTAGCATTCCAGAACTAATGTAACTGTTAATGAGATCGTGGGTACCATACGTTTCGCCTATCTGGTAAATGTATTTCCCTTTTTCCTTACTCACTAATTTTACTTTTTTGGAAAGATTGCGCCAAAAATTCTCCGGAATATGTTTGGTAGCATCGTGTCTAAATCCGTCAAAATCATACTTGGTAACCCAAAATAGTGCTGAGTCAATCATAAAGTCAGCCACTTTGGGATCTTCCAAATTAAGCGTAGGCAGGAAAGTATCAAACCACGTGGTAAGTCGGTGATCGTCCCAGCGTTCGGTATTCATAGTACCATCGGGAAGATAGAGTGGCGTCACCCAGTCTTTGTGTTGCTGGTAAACAGAATGCTGTTCATGAACGTGATTGGCAACGTAATCTAGCAAAACACTGAGTCCGTTTTGATGCGCTACGCTAAGCATTTCTTTTACATCAGCTTCAGAGCCTAATCTAAAATCTACAGTGGTAGAGGTAACAGGCCAGTAGCCGTGATACCCGCTAAACTTGGTTTCTGGATCATGAAACTGTCCCCACGCGTCTATTGGGTTTTGGGTAATAGGAGAGACCCAAATGGTATTGATATGAAGGTCTTTGAAATAACCAATTTTTATTTTCTGGGTAATCCCCTTAATATCACCACCGTAATATTGGGCTTTGGGTAATATTGCAGGATCATTTACCGGATGATTATTTGATTTATCGCCATCTACAAATCTATCCACCATCATAAAATACATAATGCTGCTATGCCAGTCACTGTTATTTAGTTTTTTAGCATCGGTAATTACGTTTCCTTTTTCTAGTGGTATCAGCAAGTCATTGCTTACAGCGTCTTGGTTGTATCCAAAAATTCGAATATGAGAGCGATTTATATTCCGAGCAAAGACAGGAATTAGGAGTTTAAAATTATTACCTTCTTTTTTGGTTTCTATGCTAAAGTTGTTCCAATAGGCATAAATAGCATCGGTATGTGCCGAAGAAATTACAATTTCATTAGTTGAAAAAGATTCGGTTACAATGGATGGTGTTAGCTCTTTAGAAGGCCCCGAAACATCAAGCACATTATTAAAGCCACCCATGCCGTTACTTATGGTTACGGGGTTACTTGGGTCGTCTATTTCTTTGCCATCGGCAATAAGCTTGTATTGATACTTTCCAGGCTTAACATTTAATTGGGCTATCCAGTTGTTATTCGCAGACTTAATGAGCTCGGTTTTCGAAGGATCCCAGTTGTTGAACTCGCCTTTTACCCTTACCGACGAATAATCCTCTCTAAAGTCTACGCTTAGTACTGCGGGTTTGGTTTTCTTTCCTTTCACCAGAATTGCATAAGGAATACCCTCAGCGTAAATGGTTAGATTACTCAGCGGCTTTGTATTTTTGCTTACTAAGTAGAGGTTGGCCTTATCCAACGATATCGTTATAGCATCATCCGAAACGACAGAATCAATATGCAGTGGACTCTCAAAATAATCGGCAATTACAACGATGGTAGTATCACCTACCAACTGAATAGGAGAGGCCAAACCAAAGAGCTTAGAATCCTCCGGAGTCGACGTATTTTTTGAGCATCCGGATGCCAAAATAAGAAAAGTAATTGCAAGACCGATTGACTTAGTTAGATGGTGCATAGTGTCATTTTTACGCTAAGGCAATTATAGGAAAAAATACAACACGCTGTTAACTGTGTATTTCTATTCCTTTTTTCGTTACAGACACGTTTTTTACATCTCCATTAAATCGAATTTTAAATGAAAAGCCATCCCAATTTTCAGGTAAGAACGGTTTGAAGGTAAGTTCACCATTTTTTACCCGCATACCTGCAAATCCTTTGACAATACTTAACCATGTTCCTGCCATACTTGTAATATGAAGTCCGTCGCGTGTATCATTGTTATAATCGTCGAGGTCTAGACGGGCAGTTCTAAGGTAAAATTCATACGCACGTTTCTCATCACCCAGTTTAGCTGCTAAAATACTGTGCACACAAGGGCTCAAAGAGGACTCGTGTACGGTGAGTGGTTCATAAAAGTCATAATGACGCTTATGCTCTTCGTCTGTATATTCGTTTTCAAAGAAATAAAACCCTTGTAAGGTATCGGCTTGTTTTATGTAGCAGCTACGCAATATTCTGTCCCAGCTCCAATGCTCAACAATAGGGCGTTGTGATTCAGGAAGGTCTTTTACAGGTATTAACTCCTTGTCTAAAAAGCCATCTTGTTGCAAAAAGACTTGGTGTTTTTCAGAATAGGGATAGTACATATTCGCTGAAATCTCAGCCCATTTTATGGCTTCCTTGTCATTATACTTTGTTTTTGTAAGTATTCTCGTGTACTCATCTGGATGATTTTGCTCTACCCAAGCGATAGATTCTCGGCAATAATCCATGCACCAAGCCGCTAATTTATTGGTGTACCAATTATTATTTACATTATTCTCAAATTCATTGGGGCCAGTTACACCTAGCATGACGTATTTCTGTTGGTTTTCACTCCAATTTACACGTTGCGCCCAAAAGCGAGCTATGCCCATAAGCACTTCTAAGCCATACTCGGCTAGGTATTTTTTATCGGCTGTATAGTTGATGTAGTCATAAATCGCGTAAGCAATAGCCCCGTTTCTATGTATTTCTTCAAAGGTTATTTCCCATTCATTATGGCATTCTTCACCGTTCATGGTGACCATAGGATAAAGTGCCGCTCCATCGGTAAAACCAAGTTTTCCGGCATTCTCAATAGCTCTATCCAGGTGTTTGTATCGGTAAATAAGCAGATTTCGCGCTACTTCTGGATCTGCAGTGGCCTGATAAAAAGGTAAGCAATACGCCTCTGTGTCCCAGTATGTACTTCCTCCATATTTTTCGCCCGTAAATCCCTTCGGTCCTATATTTAAGCGTTCGTCTTCACCCGTATAGGTACAGTTTAATTGGAAAATGTTAAAACGAATGGCTTGTTGTGCAGAGATATCTCCATGGATAACGATGTCACTTTCTTCCCATTTGGCAGCCCAAGTAAACTCATGATTCGCTTTCAGCGTTTCAAAAGAGGCGTGCTTAACGCTTGCCATCTCTGTTTCGAGAACCGTTTGAATATTCTCTTTTTCGTAGTCCAACGATGAGATAATAATGGCTTTTTTCTCGATGCCAACAACAGTGTCTTTTTTTAGTTTAAATGCAGTGGTAGAA
>CAMDCQ010000129.1 GCA_945890595.1 Chitinophaga pinensis | reverse complement strand
CCTTTTATTTACAGATCAAGGCAGATGTTTCTGGATGAGAGTTTATGAAATTCCAGAAGGGGGCAAGGTTTCTAAAGGTAGAGCAATTCAAAATCTAATTAATATACCAACAGATGATGTCGTACGTGCATTTGTGGCAACGGGTAACTTAAAAGATGAGGAGTATGTAAATAGCAATTATATTGTTATGTGTACTAAAAATGGTACCATTAAGAAAACTTCACTTGAGCAGTATTCTCGTCCAAGAACAAATGGTATTAATGCAATTACGGTAAGAGATGGCGATCAATTATTAGAAGCAAAACTTACCGACGGAACCGCTGAGATACTTATGGCTAAGAAGAGCGGTAAAGCAATTCGTTTCAACGAAGGTGACGTTAGAGTGATGGGAAGAACGGCATCAGGAGTTAGAGGCGTTAGGCTTGAAAATGATCAAGACGAAGTGATTGGCATGGTATGTGTAAACTCGAGTAAAACCGATGTAACTATCATGGTAGTCTCTGAGAAAGGATACGGAAAGCGCACAGATATAGATGATTATAGAATTACAGGTAGGGGAGGAAAAGGAGTAAAAACCTTAAGCGTAACCGAAAAAACCGGTGCATTGATTTCGATAAAAGATGTAACCGATGAAAATGACCTGATGATCATTACAAAAATGGGCATTACTATTCGTATGAAAATGTCAGAGATGCGCGTGATGGGAAGAGCGACGCAAGGAGTAAGGCTGATCAAGGTTAGAGATAAGGATGATATTGCGTCCGTAGCTAAAGTACCTAAGGTAGATGAAGAAGAAGAAACTGAACTAATGGAAGGAGACGAGAGCACCGAAACGAATACAAATACAGAAATAGAACCGAATGAAACAAACAATGAAGAGAATCAAGATTAATCTAATTAGCCTTTTTATGGTCGCCTTGGCACTAATTATTGGCGCCAATGCCAACGCTCAAGGTTATAATGTAGAGTCGATGAAAATAGAGTTGGAAGACAACACTAAAAATGATATTGACCGAGATTATACCAGTTTATTGAAGTGGGCAGGAGAAGCAATTGAACATCCCAAAACCGCAAATAGTGAAAAAATGTGGTATTATAGAGGTGTTCTTTACCTAAAGATCGCTAGTCTAAACAATGATTTAAGTAAGGCAAATCCTAATGCCATACGCATCGCTTTAGAATCTTTCAATAAAGCAATTGCAGGTGATGTAAAGGAAAAGTATACCAAGTTAGCCCAAGGGAATCTATTAAACGTGGCGATTGGATTGTACCAAACTGGTTATGCTTACTACAGTGCTGGAGATTATACATCATCCTACCGGGATTTTGCAGATGCTGTTCCACTTATGCAATATGACGTAGATGGAGAGTTAAAAAGAAAAAATCTCACAGGCGAATTTTTGGAGCAAATGATGGCGTATTCAGCAATGAATAATAACGAAGACCAAAAAGCAATTCAAGTGTTTAACAATTTGATTAAAAAAGGAAGTCTTGAACCATCTGTATACGTAAATATCTCAAAATTGTATTTAAAAACTGGAGATACAGCCAAGGCATTAGAGGCTGTTACTGTTGGACGTGGTTTGTTGGATAGCGATAAATCATTGATAAATGCGGAGTTAGATTTATATTTAAAAATGGGTAGAAGCAAAGAACTCATAGAAAAATTAGATGTGGCGATAGCGGACGATCCAGGAAACACGATTTACTATTTTGCTAGAGCAATTAGCTTTGAAGGAATCGGTGAGATGGATAAAGCATCTGCGGACTACGACAAGATTTTAGAAATTGATCCTTCATTTTATGATGCTGCTTACAACAAAGGCGTAATGTACTTAAACAAGGTAGCTAAAGTTGTTGATCAGTTAAATGGAGAATACAAGCCAAGCATCATTGCTAAAAAAGAAGCTGAAATAAATACATTGTACGGATTGGCTATTGTTCAGTTTGAAAATGTATTTGAAAATAATGCCGAAATGAAATTGGCAGATAAGTTAGAGTTAGCAGGAACTATGAAAAAAATATATGCTAGACTTGAGCGGACAGAGAAGTATAATAACATGAAAGCTTTCGAGGAAGCAAACAAATAAGAATAGAGGGAGTATTACGATACTCCTTTTATTTAATTTCTTTTAGTTAACATAATATAAATTATAGGCGATTAGATTTAAAAATCAATAAGGCATAATAAGACCTAGACTCTATATTCGTAGCATGATAACAACGTTTCGAATTATTGGCTTCTTGGAAGGCATTAGTTATCTTTTGCTTCTCGGCATTGGTGTACCACTCAAATACATAGCGCAAAATGATTCTTGGGTAAAAGCGCTTGGAATGCCGCATGGCTTATTGTTTGGTGCCTATATATTTCTTAGCCTTGCTTTACGTGATAAAATGAAATGGAAATTTAAAACGTTGGTTTTTATAATGATTGCTTCCATAATTCCATTTGGTACGTTTTACGTAGATCGAAAGTTCCTAACCAACACTTAATCGGTATTGCGCTATTGAGTTTGTTACATGGCTTATTTCTTGGTTTAGGTACCGCAGTTCTTTTAGGGCCTGTATTTATGACACTTCTTCGTAATTCACTACAGTTTGGTGTTAAAAACGGCATTTTAACTGCGATGGGTATACTGAGTAGTGATGTATTAGTGGTATCTATTTGCTATACGTTTGCGGGGGATTTTGTGAAATATTATGTTAACTCACCTGGTGTGAAATTACTTGGAGCGCTCATCTTAATTGGGTTTGGTATTTCGTTTATTAGATCTAGAAAAAATAATCTTCAAAGTTCTATTGCCGAAATTCGGTCTAACGGGAAATTAAAGTCTTACAGCCAAGGTTTTCTTGTAAATTTTGCAAATCCTACCGTTTTTATAATTTGGATTGGATTTATAACTATTGCTGAATCAGATTATTCTACTTCGTTTACCCAAGTATTATTTTTAGTGGGAATATTACTTGGAATATTTATTACGGATATTGCTAAGGCTATTGGTGCTCATTACATATCCAGTTTATTGACTACCTACAATCTTAACTTTCTATATCTTTTCTTAGGATCGTGCCTTGCCTTGCTGGGATGTTATTTGGGATATCAAGGATTAATCGCGCTCTGAATTTTATTTATTCACCCCAAATCCGATTCCATAAAATTCCCAACGAAGATTTCATTTTTTCTCGTGGCGATTCACCTTGTTCTACTATCCATTTTCCGTCTCGCTCCAATACTCGGTATCCAAAACCATAGTTAGGTTTGTTAGGCTCAATATACAAAGGACCGTATCTGGCATCGCTGTAAATAAGATAACGAGAAGAGTCAAGGCTCACTACGTACCAATCTTTTGATAAAAAGTTTAGCCGGTTGAGTAATGTGGTATCGGTTACTTGATTTAGTAGCTCATGATTAGTCGGTACACTCAAAAAATCTACATTCTTATCCTTGTCAAATATGGAATATAAGCCAGTGTACAATACAGAATCGCCATCGGCTGTCGCACTCCATAAAAACGTATTTGCTGGCGTAGGAACAGTTGTTAAGCGGCTGTAGCTTATTCCCTTGGATTTTAAATTATCTTCAAAAATGCGAAATGTATACCACTTTACTCCGAGTGACCATAGCATATAGGTAGTACTTAGTAAGATGCCAGTATAGTTAAGCCATTTACGTTTTGTGGACTCTCGGTGGTAAAACATAGCGGCAGCCACACATATCAAAAAAGGTAACGTGTACAAGGGATCCACTACAAAAATATTATTCCAAGCAAGTTTATAAGGTAATGGCCAGAGTAGTTGAGTGCCCCAAGTGGTGTGGCAATCTAATAACGGATGTGTTATCAAACTCCAAAACATAAGCTTTGTCCATTCCTTTTGTGATGCAATTGAAGCCACATACTTTCCTTTTAGAATAAAATAGAGTACTAGCCCAATTACCCCCATTAAAACCAATTTTACAGCAATACTAGGCACCGTAATCAATGGGAAACCAAGAATTATGGGAATCAAAATAGCTAATGACCATTTTTCCTTGTGGCTAACTAACCATGCCAAAACTGGTGCAAACAGGATACTGAATAAAATGGAATGCGAAAACCCACGATGTAATTCATTTGCTCTCAGGGTATCGAATATCAGTGATTGGTACACATCCAAATCTGGAATGGTACCCGCAATGGCACCCCAAAGCATAGCTTTATTGCCCACTTTACGACCGAGAACAACCTCCCCTACTGCAGCGCCTAATACGATTTGAGTTATGGAGTCCATCTAGTTATCGATAGTATTCTGACTTGAAAGGCTTTCTAAGTTCAAAATTATTAGGTTCAAGTTTATTTATAAAAGGCTTCAGCAAGGCATTTTTTATTTTATTTCGATGCTTCGCGTAAAACTTCATTTCTACAGGTAAGGCTCCTATCCCACTTTTTATTTCTTCTGCGGTACGGCCAATGCGCACATATGTCGCTTTGACTTGTATAGCATGTGCTACAAAATCGTAAAGCATACGTTGGTACATCGCAAATTCTTGGTTAAAATCGTAATCAAGTCCAATAAAATTTCCATCTAATACGTTGTCGAAATGGGTAGCTGTACTAAAACCAATCAGCTTATTGTCTATAAAATACCCATTAAAGTAGAAGTCATCGCCTAGCGCTTTTTTTACCAAGAGTAATGTTGTTGCATTCAATCTTCCAAAGCTAAAGTTAGCTCTATCCACCATAGTGTGGTAAAGTGTATCTATTTCATCAAGGTGAATACGTATGGTTTCTTCTGTAAATTTTCTAATTTCTATGCGACTAGATTTTTGAAAAACTTGTTTCGCTTTTGTCCTGAATTTAGAATTCATAGCGTTTAGATAATCATCAAACTGTGTCCACTCTTCTCTCAAAGTAAGCACCATATTTACATCTATATTTATTTCTAAACACCCTTTGTCTTTTAAGTAACCGATGGCTTCAAACGATGCTGGCCAAAATTCCTTAATCATGGTAATGCTTATCTTCTTCCCACGCTTTTTCTCGTTGTAGTGAATCTCTTCAATAGCTTTGTTAACTAGATTAATCGCATGTTGAGTTTCAAATCCTTTGTTAAATAGGAACCCATTTTCTCCACTTGCGAATGCATTACCGCATATTAATACCCTTAAGTCTATACGTTTTATAATATTTAAGGGTAGCATCCCTCCCATTCGTTGCACCAGTGCAGCTGTGTCTATGTCTGCGGAGGTTATTTTAATAATTTGGCAGTAGCTAATCCCGATTGGTTCTTTTGCTTGGTTGTAAAATAAAATATACTTAAAATCATACGTTTTTAAGCTCGTTTCCAATGCCCTTAGGTAAGGTATGCTTAAATATATATTTCTATTACCTAAAATGCTATCCCACATTAGAGGGTTAACGTTCTCGATTGAATCGAAAAACTCCACATCATAGTTCACATGTGAACTTACGGATTCCAAAGAAACTGTCAATAAATTAGTCTAGATTCTGTTGAATGTAGTTATCTAAAACACCAAAAATCTTTTCTTTATTTTCGGTTACATCAAAAATAATTGTAAGATCTTTATCTACGAATAGTACTTGTGGAAAATGTTTGGTAGGTCCTGTTTTTAATAGATTAGTGTATTCACTAGCATTCACTACATGATCAAAATGAAATGGAAATCTTGCCAGAGATTTTCTAACTGTTTCTTCATTCTCATCACTTAACGCTATAAAGTTTACTTTATCGTTGTCTTTATATTTCGCTACTAGGTCATTTAATTCAGGTATTTCTCGAACACAATCGCCGCACCAAGTGGCCCAAACACATAGTATGGTTACTTCACCTTGCAGGCTATCCTTTGTTATAGTCTTCCCTTCTATCGTCACAAAATTGAATGATGGTATTTCTTTACCTGTATTCGTTTTGCATCCTAAAACTGACATAATAAGTGTAATGAGTAGTAGTTTATTCATAAATAAAGCTCGTGATATTTTATTCTCTTTGAGTCATTAACAATTTAAACTAGCTTTTGTCTTCGTAAGAATAAAATTAGGTGCTACTTAACGAAGCAGGTTCACTTCACCATTAAAATAATACCACTTGGTTTGCTTAGGGTTGGTGTATTGCAAATGATAAACATATACACCTTGTTCCGCAGGTTTCCCCATGAAAGTACCATCCCATTTAACATTCACATCTTCACTATAATATACCAGCTGTCCCCAACGATTATAGATACTCATCTTAAATTGAGCTACTCCTTGAGTTATACCAGATAGACCAAAATGGCTGTTTATAGGATCTCCATTTGGTGTGAATGCATTAGGTAAGTGCACAAACAAATCAGCATTTACGTACACTAATTTGGTAATATCATCTTTACATCCGTTTGCATTAGTTGCTGTTAGCGTTACATAGTAACTTCCAGAGTCTGCAAAACTGTGATTCACACTTGAACTGCCAGAATAGTTACCACCGTCGCTTGTAACCCAATCCCATGCTACCACATCTGCCGAAGAAGTATCTTTAAACGTTACAAATTCTGTTATGTTACTTGGTTCTAAAGGTGTGAATGAAAAATTAGCTGTAGGATTTTTGTTTACCAAAACTTGCGTAGGTAAGGTAATAGAATCTCTACAACCTTTGTCCGTTACAGCACCAACTTTTATCGTATATGACTTAGGTGTTATATACGTATGTCCAGTTGCTGTTCCCACGCTTACTTGACCATCTCCCCAAGACCATAGGTAGTCTGATATAACTCCACTAGCTACGGTTGAGTTATTTATTACGTTAACCGTAAAAGGTTCGCAGCCCACATAGGTACTTAGAGTAATCTTAAGTGCGGGTAATGGGTTT
>CAMDCQ010000128.1 GCA_945890595.1 Chitinophaga pinensis | reverse complement strand
TAAACCTGAAGAGGAAGAACCAACACCAGATTTACCGCAAGAAGTATCTGACATGACTGTCACTATTAATCATAAACTAGGAGCAGAAGATCTTGATTTTGTATCTACTTTTACGCTACCAAGTCAGGAAACAGTTTCCTTTGGTAGATATGCCTATATATTAAGTGAGTTTTACCTAACCACGATGGACGATACCAAGGTTTCTTTAGGAAAACAATACGCTTATATACAAGTAAATGGTGACAAAACCAGTTTCACACTTAAAAATGTACCGATGGGAAATTACAAATCACTGGGATTATCCATTGGCCTAGATTCGGCAACCAATCATGGCAACCCGAATGTGTATTTGTCAGAACATCCATTGGCACCTATCAACAACTCGCTTTATTGGGGATGGACAGCTGGTTACATATACACTGCGATAGAGGGAATTACAACCGCCAATAATGAAAGTTTTATTTTTCATTTATCTGGAGTTCACAACAAAACCGATTTTGACTTACCTATTTCCTTTACAAAGAAAGAAGCGGCGCTTAAAGCTATACTTGAGTATGATGTAGCAGAAGTATTTCAAAATCCAGAAACCTATACTATCAGCATAGATGGGGCCAGTACACACAGCATCACAGACCCAGTAACTACTAAACTATTTGCCAATATGGTAGATGTGTTTAGTGTTAAAAGCATAACAGAATAAACCTATGAAAAAACTGGGAGTCATATTGTTTTTAATAGCCAGCATTTATGCCTGTAAAGATGTCGTAAATGAAATTCCAGACACCCCTTTTAGCACCACACCGTATGTCTTCACCTATGATAAGGCACTACTTCCACCACCTAGAATACCTGCCGACAACCCTATAACAGCAGAAGGCGTTTTTCTAGGTAGAATGCTATTTTATGATCCTATTCTAAGTGCAGATAGCTCTCAAAGTTGCGGTAGCTGTCATAACCAATCGAAAGGATTTACGGATAACGGAAAAGAATTTAGCATGGGAATAACGGGGGCTATCGGTAAACGGAACTCAATGCCTATTTTTAATTTAATGTGGCATTTGGATGGTTTCTTTTGGGATGGTAGATCAGATGTATTGCGCCATCAGGCTATAACGCCTATAACGGATCCTACGGAAATGAATGAAACCGTGGGAAATGTGCTGGCTAAACTAAATAACAGCCCGTTGTATAAAGCACATTTCAAAAAAGCATTTAATGCGCAAGAACCCAGTGAAGAATTGTTGGGTAAGGCATTAGAGCAATTTATGATGAGCATTGTTTCTGGCAATTCTAAGTTTGATAGAGTAGCCTTGGGTATTGATAACTTTACAGCTCAAGAGAAGGTTGGTCAAATCATATTTAATTCGGAAGCTATAACTATTGACAATGAAATAGACCCGAAAAATCCTCAAAACTACGGTGCGGATTGTTTCCACTGCCATGGCAATAGTTTATTTATGCGTAGAGAATTCCTAAACAACGGATTGCTCAGTAACGGGGATATTGGACAAGGAGCAATAACTGGCAACCCAAAAGATGATTGCAAATTCAAAACACCAAGTTTACGAAACATAGAAAAAACTGGCCATTATATGAATGATGGTCGATTTAAAACGTTAGAGGAAGTAGTGCAGTTCTACTTAGGACCTATGAAAGACAATTGCAATAGTTTAGCCAATAGTCCCAATATGCATGCACTTAAAGATTCTGTATATTTGAGTCCCGCTCACAAAGCAGCTCTAATATCGTTTTTAAAAACCTTAACCGACGACGAATTATTAACCAAAGAAGAATATTCAAATCCATTTAAATAATAACAAATAATAACAATTAATAACATGAAGAACATAATTTTAGCAGTATTAATGGTCGCTACACTAGGTGTATCCGCCAAAACAATTACCAAACAAATCTTAGTAAAAGGGGAGTGCGGAATGTGCAAAGAGAAAATTGAAAAAGCATTAGACATGCCAGGTGTATCATTCGCAGAGTGGAATGCCGAGACAAAAATGCTAACTGTACGTTTCAATGACAAAAAAGTAACTGAGGACAAACTACACGAAACCATCAGCACTTTGGGTTACGCTACCGACAAAATGGAAGCAAACAAAGATAGCCAAGGTAAACTAGACAAATGTTGCCAACCTAAAAAACCAGCATGCGCTTCTGAGAAAGCCGGATGTTGCCAAAAGAAATCGTAAGATAACGCATTCAGAAATTAAAAAAGGTCATTAGCTATGCTAGTGACCTTTTTTGTTACTGTTTTCTCTACCAGCGTGTTTGCAGACCAGCTTGGATGATACCGGAACTCTACTAATTGTTCTGCTCCCTTATCAGTATGCATTTTTTAATTACCTGGAAACCGCCATAGTCGCAAATAGCATAATAGGTACCTGGTGGATTTTTACTCAAATCAATAATGATTTGATGCGACAATGAAATCACGTTACTTTGGTAAACGGTTCTTCCTAGTACATCACGCACCTCTATCGCTGTCAAATTTTGTAATCCATTCACGGTAAATTTGCCCGAAGATGGATTTGGATAAACTACGGTATGAATGTCCATAGCAATCGCATTAAACCCAGCATGAGAGGTGTCTTTCACCGTAGTATCTTGTTGTGTGGTATCTTGATGTGTAGTTGTATCTATTCCATTACATGCCGTAGGCCAAGGGTCTAATTCTAGTGGTAATCCAGGAGTTAGTGTTCTCCCTGTAAATGCACTATAGTCTTTACCATATTTATAGGTTCTAAAGGTCACGTTCAGCGAGGGAGCGTCTCCTTGTTTCGTAAAGTTTGAATTCTTCATTGGATTAGTATACTCCCAAACTACGGAGTCTGCGCTCAAGTCGTATTCTGTATATTTTCCTTTGGTTGCTTCTGTAAAATAAAGATTACCATTAGGCAAAACCGTGGCAGCAGCCATAATTCCTGAGAAAAACTCTTGCGGCACTTTCTTGGTAAATCTAAAATCAGGTGCTGATGGACTGTATTTACCATTTGAACCTAACGTATATTTCGTGCCATCCCAAGATGGTGTAATAATGTCGATTGCTGAGTAATTAGGTCCCGCCATATTATTAAAGGTAATAATGCTATTGGTATAATCACCATGTTGTATCCAGTGAGGATCATGCTGACCATTAAACACTTGATCAGTATCGCCACCTTGATTATACGCAGCTGGATTTCCCCATCTATAAAGTAGGTCACCACCTTTACCTTGCGTACCACCTACGTGACCTGAACTTTGGCTGCTTGTTGTGCCGTGATCTATTATGTAAATTTCATCAAAGGTGTGTCCGCTTAAGGCAATTTGATCTAATTCAGCATTATACGATACAGAATTAAAATGCAGCCAATCCTTAAAAGTACCGATACCTTCTGGTCTGTAGTTTAAATTTAACAATTCTGGTGAGCTTGCTACGATGCCATAATTAGGCAACTTTTCATCAATATCTTGAACGATGTGCTCGGAAGCTTTCCATTGCCAAACAATATTAGCTCCTGTAGTTCCTGTAGGTTGCAATTCCAACACTAAATCGTCCCAGATTTCTCCTAAACCCATTTCATTATTGGGGTCTCTACCCATATTACGAACTTGAGGTGCTGGTATTTTTTTCCAAACATTACATAAAATGTTACCGTTAGGCATTATTTCTATATCGTGATGCAAGGTCATAGTATCGTTAGATAATTTATACTTCCATTGCAAAGCTCCGCTCCAACTATAGCGTTCTATAAAACCTTGAGAACCTCCACCCACAAAAACAGTTGCAGGGTCTATTGATGTTTTGATAAGATCTCCATTAGGCTGCAAATAGGCAATTAAGGTATTGCCACTAGTGGTCCATTGGTGAATTTTTTGGCCACAGTTATTAATTAAATAGACTGTTGGACTATTATACGTATAAATCAAGGTATAACTATCAAAAGCAGTTGGGGAATTAACCGTAGTGCCAACGGTTTGCGTTTGTGCAATCGCTGCTGCTGTACAAAGGACAAGACCTAATAAAAAAGAGCGTTGGAATAGCTTAATGGATAAAATCATGGTAATTATAAATCGAATATATGTTAGATAATCGCCGGCCGTATGTCACGTTTTCGTGACAATAATTAAAATGATTAAACACCGTAAAAAACACGATCCTTTGTGTCATTTTTAGTGGGTTAATCTTATGCCAATCGCTCATGCTAAAATTTACTTATAATAGTACTTGCTAAGCATGTTTTTTTTCAAACTCCTTGCATTTTGTGAGTTCATCGCTAAAAATACCTTAGTTAGAGATAAAGAATATGCATATAGCATCTCACTTTATGAACGAATGCTTAGTAACGTCATAGATGATTAATACGAAATAAAATCATTGTTGTGTTTAATAATTCTAAATAATATTAAGCTGCATTAAAGGCATAGGACTTTTCGTTGTGTGCGAGAGCCTTGAAAAATCCACTCACATGAAAACTCTACTGCTTACATCCCTCAGTTTGCTAATTGCATTCACATCCTTTTCTCAAAACAACACTACTATCGAAAAAGCAAGAGCTGTTTTTGGCGAATTAAAAGGTAAAGGGCCTTATACCCGCAGCGATGTTATACTGCAAGATCACATCTCTGTATCCTCTGCCGATGGCAACAAATATGAGGTGGTGAGTTTTAGACTAATTATAACTCCCAAAGCTGGAACAGCAATTTTACTTTCGTCTCGCAATTCATCGTTTTCAGAAAATATCAAGCAAAACCTCTATACCGTGGTAGTTGGCGACAAGATAATAGTAGAAGCCATAGAAGCTGCCGTAAATGGTGACCCAAAAATAGAGTATCACTAGAACCTATCATGCTTACGATAGGTGATATGCGAATATTAGATTACAGCCCGTATGAAGCAGCTACGTATGGAAAAAATAACATTAAAAACAATCCGCCCAAAGCAGGCGAAATGCCTTTTGCCACTTTTGGTTCTATAGACGCTTCAGATGCTAAAACCTCATACACGTTAGAAGACATTATAGCTCAAACCGAAATCTTAACCAAAGATGTAGGACTAACGTATAAAGTCACTCAGTTTAAAATGATTTTAGCATACAAGGAATTACCTCCTATGATGATGTCAACTTCAGGCAATCAATTATCCTATCAAATGAAAGAAGCTATTATCAAGTTAAAGACTGGAGACCGCATTATCATTGAAGGCATTACCGCTGCCGCAGAGCATAACGGTGAAACATATAAGGCAAATCTTAGCCCGATTATTATTACGATTCCGTAAAATGTTTACGCTATAAACTTTAAAACTTTACCCCGTAAGTTACAGTGGGTATTATAGGAAATAGGGTCTTATTTTTTATAATTCCGACACAGGAATACTGTGCTTAATCTATTCATAATACATCTGCAAAAAGTATATTACTTTTGACGCAAATGAAGTGGAACATAAATTTGCTTAAATGTATTTTGATAACGTTTTGCAGCTCTTTGTTTTATTTAGACATCCAATAAATAGGGCCAGAATTACTAGCCCTACTGTGATTGTACTATTTATTACTCTAGGCATGTTATGTGGAGTTTAGTTTTATACCGCATGTTAAAACTTTACCCCGTAGCTTACAGATGGGATAATGGGGAATAGTGCTACCCCTTCGTATTGACCATACTCAAAGTCTGGATCGTAAACAGTTTTTATGTAATAAGGATTTAAGTTATTGTATGAATTATACACAGCTATAGACAGCCTAGAGCTTCTATTGCTATGTTTCTTGTTTTTAAAATCCCAGTTGAACGATACGTCTAACCGATGATACATGGGAAGCCGCGCAGCATTCCGCGAAGTTGTAAGTGAAGAGAATGGGACTAAGTGAGTTACAGTCATGTTTCTTCCACTGCTAAGGTACTGCCGAGCAATGAACGAAAATTTCTTGCCAGACTTATACGTAAAACCTGCATTGAGTAGGTGTGGCCTGTCATAGAAAGCAGGATAGCGTTCTCCCCTGTTTATCGTTTCACCCTGCAGTGTCGTTTTGGATAGCGTATAGTTAGCATCTAGGCTAATACGCTTGCTCACGTAGCTCGCATTAAATTCTATACCTACCGACCGTCTGTCTAATGGTTCTAGATACTGCGAATAATCTGAATCTGAATAAAGCACAGCACCATCTGCATAATCTATCGCTCCCTCGTAACGCTTAGCATAGGCACCCACGCCGTAGTTTAGCTTTTTATAACTGCCGTCATAACCAAGTGATACCATATTGCTTATCTGTGGACCGAGCTTATCATTAGCCGTAATCCAAAAATCTGAAGCTATAGGCATAAAAGTCTCGTAGAGTTGAAATATGAATTGAGACGTTCTATCTATTGCCAGGTAGGCAGAATTTTGACCCCATGATTTGGTTAACGATCCTCGCACATCAGGCACTATGTATTTTTTGTTCTCACTCACATAGCCATTTAGCCTGGTGCCTAGCTTTGCTCGCCAACTCTGCCACGTGTAGCTGGCCTCACCAAAGGCCGCTATCTCTGTACTTATATTTTGAGGTATGAAAGCAAAAGAAGTATCGTCATCTCTGAGTACTGAATTACTAGTGTATATCGATGTCTCGATACCGTAGTTCACATCCCACTTCCCCCAATTTTTATTGAGAACTCCTTTGGCATGATGCACATCCATTTCTTGATAGGTGTCAAACGTGCTTACATTTTCGTAGACTGAAGCCTTCACGTTTTCTAAGCGTGAGAAACTGTAGACAGCCTTCATATTCCAGCCATTATCCATCGCCTTATACCACTTCAAACTTGCGGCAGTATTGCTCCAGCTACTTTGGTTAAAGAATAACACAATATTCTGATTATCGTCCGATTGAAAATAGCCGTCCTTACTGGTATAGAATGACCCAGAAACGTACTCTTTATCACTTCT
>CAMDCQ010000127.1 GCA_945890595.1 Chitinophaga pinensis | reverse complement strand
ACCGTAACCAAAATAGGCTTTAAATACATCTGCAAAGAGATGATTGAAAATGACGCCTTGCTTGGAGGCGAAGAAAGTGGAGGAATAGCCGTAAGTACACATATTCCGGAGCGTGATGGCATTTGGATGGGACTTATACTATGGGAATACATGGCCAAAACGGGTAAAACCTTGAATGAACTTATACATGAAGTGTATGAAATTACTGGATCATTTGCCATGGATAGATATGACTTACACGTAGCAGAAGAACAAAAGCTAGCAATTATTCAAAAGTGCTCCTCAAAAGACTATGCTCAATTTGGGGAATATGGCGTTACCGGACATGAATCTATAGACGGTTTTAAGTTCTTACTTAATGACGATAATTGGGTAATGATACGCCCAAGCGGTACCGAACCACTTCTTAGAATATATGCACAGGCTTCAACGGCTGCAGACGTTATCAAAATACTAGACGCGACTAAAGCAACTATATTAGCCTAGTCTCATTTATTGTAAAAAAGGCTGCTGTTATAGTGAACAGCAGCCTTTTTTTTGGGGTATATTCTTGTAAATAAAACCTAATCGGTATGCGTTAAAATTTTCTTAAATCCCCAGAGTGTTTTGGGTCAAATTTCAACTCATATCTACGCCAGGTTCCTTTTTCAAATTTCAGCATGTCATACGTTCCATCGGGCACATAATTTTCGTAGCGCCCAACTAACATTGGATTTAAGGGCACAAGATGCGCAAATACTATAGCATCCAGTTCCGTGTCATACCGACAAAGCATAGAGGTATTGTCACTAAAATCAAAAATCAAACGCGACACCACATCTCCTTCTAAATTAAATATTTCGTTACCAAAATGAGGCTGGTTTTTCTCATCGAACCAGAGTACATCAATTATTTTACGATTGGTTTTAGCATCTTGACCGTCCCAACCAAAGGTTAGGTAATAATCCTTCTTTTTCCATACATAATGATGAATTTGATAATAGAGAGCACCCATCCAATGTCTATTATCAAATTCACCGTACGTTATATTTCTATTGTATTCCGAACTATCGTATAATCCAATTAATACAAGACTATCGTTGTTGTTCATTTGAATTGCTCCAAAATACATGTATCGTCCGCTGTCCAGCAGTAAGTTCCAAGTAAATATTCTAAACTTATTGTCATCCGGACGTAAAGCAGACACCGTTTTTAACGAGTTGAATTCATAATCAAATGAATTCGGTACTTTCAAGGCTTCTTTAAGTGTTTGAACAAAATAGAAGCAACTGGTAACTCGCTCTGCTTTGTCTGTACCATTTATTATGTTGTTACTCAATCCTTCAAGTTGAATCTCAAAGTTTCGAATACTATCTACATAAACGGAATCTAGTTCAGCATTGAAATGTCGCTGAGCGCTGGCATGGAAACACTCAAAAAGTACAAAAAATAGTAAACCTTTACGCATCATTTACATAACGGTTTTCCAATCATTTTCGTACCTCTTTGGTGAATCAAGTCTAGCTATTTTTAATTACCATAGCACTGGCACCGCCTCCACCATTGCAGATTGCAGCGGCTCCGATCTTTCCTTCATTTTGTTTCAAGACATGAATAAGCGTTACCAAGATACGTGCTCCTGAAGCTCCGAGAGGATGACCCAAGGCTACCGCTCCTCCATTAATGTTTACTTTGGTTGGATCTAAATCAAGAAGTTTATTATTAACCAAGGCCACCACGGAAAATGCTTCGTTTAACTCAAATGCATCTACATCAGACAAACTGCAACCTGCTCTTTCTAATGCTATAGGTAATGCTTTTGCTGGTGCAGTTGTAAAGAATTCAGGTTCATGTGCAGCATCCGCAAATGACAATACTTCTGCAATGGGTGTTAAACCAAGTTCAAGCATTTTTTCTTCACTTATTAAGATAATACATGCTGCACCATCATTTATGGTACTTGCATTGGCAGCAGTTACTGTTCCATCGTTGCCAAAAGCAGGTCTTAGTGATGGGATTTTATCGAACATCACATTGGTGTATTCCTCGTCATCATACATAAGAATAGGGTCTCCTTTACGTTGAGGAATAGGAACCGGAATTATTTCATCTTTAAACTTACCCGTTTCAACTGACGCGGCCGTTTTTTTGTAAGAATTTATAGCAAACTCATCTTGTTCTTCTCTGCTAATGTTGTGGATTTTTGCGGTATTATCTGCCGCAGATCCCATCATATAATCATTATATACATCTCGTAAACCGTCATGTGCCAAACCATCTATAGCCGTAAAATTACCGTATTTATACCCTGCTCTTGAGCCAGGCAAGTAATGGGGTACTTGACTCATATTTTCCATACCTCCGGCTACCACGATGTGGTTTTGCCCTAGCATAATAGAAGATGCTCCAAGTGCTACTGATTTCATACCACTTGCACATACTTTATTTATGGTGGTACATGGTGTTGTATTAGGCAACCCAGCAAAAATAGCCGCTTGTCTGGCTGGTGCTTGTCCAATGCCTGCTTGAAGTACATTACCAAAAAAGACCTCGTCTACATCAGTCGGTTTTACTCCAGATTTTTCAAGAGCTCCCTTAATGGCTATCGCTCCTAACCTAGGTGCGCTTATTCCGCTTAACTTACCATTAAAACTACCCAATGGGGTACGAACTGCTGCTACTATGTATACTCGTTTCATTCTGCACGAAAATAGACTTTAGAAGTCATATATACATGTGCACTAATTAAAACAATTGTTGTTTAAATCCTATGCGAAGCCCCGTCGCGTATTGATTTTGGGTGATTGGAGACGGTTTTTTAAGGGTGGAATTTAAAGTGTATTTAAATTGTGGATTTATAAACAATTCTAAACGTTCGCCTACGTATTGACTTACCGTAACACCCACTTCACTTCCTACGCCAAATTTGGCAAAAATTTCTTCTTTCCTATTTAACCAATAATAGTAATCTGTTTCAAAATCATAAACCAATGCGTTGACGTGATCCATTTTTTGAACGTTAAACCCTACGTCCATGGATACTCTTGACTTATCAAAAGATTTGACTGCTATATTTACTCCCACTGGTATCTCAATAAACGAATACGTGTTGGTGTAAGGGATATTATCTGATCTATCTTGAGGATCAAAACGCTCATAAAGTGCACATCTACCCATAAAATGTGCAGATTCGTAATTGGGATTTTTTGTATCAGCCGCTCTGACCATTATTTGTTCGCCATAGTTGGCATAATGTATTCCTGAAAAAACACTGATTCTATCATTAACTATTCGCCCTATATCCAGGCCAACGGTATACGATGTAATGGGCTTATCAGTTTGATTACGAGCGCTCTCCGTTAGGCCATATGTATAAATGTAAGCATCTACTTGCGCTATACCTGCTACCTGAGATGCGTCATAGCTAAACGTTCTATAATTCAGTGTAGGCGTAAAGCTTACCCCCACATACCACTTCCCTTTTTTAGGCAACATATCTGGATTGATGAGATAATCACTTCCAATCTTGGCATAATATTTTTGTAGTTGCTTGCTTTGTACTGCTGAGGCAATGCTGATATTTTCTTTTAAACTAAGGTTAAATAGTTCATTAAGGTACGTAGTATTTGATTTGACTGCAACAGTAGCAGAAGGTTGTAAGGTAGTATGTTTGGCAGATAAAGCTGGAATTATGAGTTTTTTGAGATTGGCTAGTAAGGTTAAACTTTGATCTGGTAAAAAAGGACTTGCGGGATTTTCTTTAGGTATTTTGAGCGCATTTTCTTTGTTGATCACTCGTGCAACGTCCTCTGTTTGCCAAAGTTTACCGATGTTAAAATCAAAATCGCGAAATGTTTTACCGGTTACTAAGCTATACGTCTGAAAGAACAATAAGGCCAGACCGAGCAATACCGCTGGTACAATGGCCCAATAAAGCAATTTTGATTTATGATCTGCTAATTTTTTGATATGATATAAACCTGCTAACACACTTAATCTTCACCACGAAAATAGAAGAATATGTCATTACTGCTCTATCTTTAGAAATGGTTTTACGGAAAAATGAGAATACGTACCGCTAAATCAAGGTTGCAGTCTTTTAAAATACCACTTCTCATTTTCAACGTAATAAAGAATTCTATCGTGTAATCTATTTTCTCGTCCTTGCCAAAATTCAATTTCTACGGGTTTAATCTCAAATCCTCCCCAGTGATTTGGTTTAGGAATCAACGTATTTTCAAATTTTTTAAGATAGAAATCCAAATTAGCGTCTAAATCTTCCCGAGATCCTATCTCGCTACTTTGTTCAGAAACCCAAGCTCCGATTTGGCTACCTTTAGGTCTTGAATCAAAATAATCACTCGATTCTTGTTCACTGATTTTGGTTGCTTTCCCTCGAACAATAACTTGTCTTTCTTGGGCAATCCACGGAAAAAGAATGGTACAATTTCCATTTTCCTCAAGCTGCTTTCCTTTGTGACTGTTATAGTTGGTAAAGAATACAAAATGGCTATCTCGAACATCTTTCAGCAGTACAATCCTAGAATCTACCGCATTATTATGAACCGTAGAAAGCACCATAGCATTTGCTTCTGATATGAGAGGCTCTGCAACTGCTGCTGCAAACCATTCTTCAAATAAAGCAAAAGGTTGAGAAGGTAAATTCGCTTCAAGTAAAGCGTCTTTCGTATAATTTTTTCTAAGGTCTTTCACTAGCGTCTGAATGGCATTTTTGCAGGTCTTCCTCCCCCATTATTCATCATCTTCATCATTTTACGCATCTCATCAAACTGTTTGATTAGTTTATTTACTTCGGTAACCGATGTGCCACTGCCTTTGGCAATGCGTGTCTTTCTGCTTCCGTCTAACGTCTCCGGATTTTGTCTTTCGTAGGTCGTCATACTTTGTATAATAGCTTCAATACCTTTAAAACTATCGTCATCAATATCAATATCTTTAATAGCTTTACCTACACCAGGTATCATCGCCATAAGATCTTTGATATTCCCCATTTTTTTAATTTGATTTAACTGCTTCAAAAAATCCTCAAAATCAAATTGATTTTTTCGCATTTTCTTTTGAAGCTTAGCTGCTTCCTCCGCATCAAACGTATTCTGTGCTCGCTCAACAAAAGATACGATATCACCCATACCCAGAATTCGACTTGCCATCCTATCTGGATAAAAGACATCTAGGGCATCTAGTTTTTCTCCAGTACTTACAAATTTGATGGGCTTATTTACAATAGATTTTATAGAAATAGCAGCACCACCTCTGGTGTCACCATCTAGTTTTGTTAGGACTACCCCATCAAAATCTAATCTGTCGTTGAATGCTTTTGCAGTATTAACAGCATCTTGACCCGTCATTGCATCCACTACAAAAAGTATTTCTTGTGGTTTTAGCTCTGATTTTAAGTCACTGATTTCAGACATCATCGCCTCGTCTATACTCAAACGACCGGCAGTATCTATAATGACCACATTATGCTGATTTGCTTTCGCATGCTTTATTGCGTCCTGAGCAATGCTTACTGGATTCTTATTCTCTTCGTTTGCATATACACTTACCCCAACTTGCTCTCCTAATACTCTGATTTGATTTATAGCCGCAGGTCGATATACATCGCACGCTACCAACAATGGGTTTTTACCTTTTGACTTGAGGTAGCTAGCCAACTTACCCGAAAACGTAGTTTTTCCCGAACCCTGCAGACCGGCAATTAATATGATAGCAGGACTGCCCGCTAGGTTGATAGGCTTAGACTCCCCACCCAGGAGTAATACTAGTTCATCGTTAACAATCTTGGTTAACAATTGGCCAGGTGCAACGCTCGTCAACACATCTGCACCTATCGCTTTATCTTTTACCGTATTGGTAAAGTCTTTCGCTATTTTAAAACTAACGTCAGCATCTACCAAGGCACGTCGTATCTCCTTTACCGTTTCTGCTATATTGAGCTCCGTAAGTTTGGAATGACCTTTTAGGGTTTGAAATGCTTTGTCTAGACGGGAGGATAAATTTTCGAACATTCTTTTTTAAAGTGTGGCGCAAATTTATCTAAAAAAGAACTTGGACAGAAGATAACATGCAATTTGTTCCCTTTCGGGGTGCAGCCTTCCTTAATAGCTAACTATTTAAATGGTGAAAATGCATGATTTGTAATATTTTCGTAGGCTCAAAACCATGAAATATTTTGTCCTTTTATCTGTAATTTTTTTTGCTGCGTGTAGCACTCAGTCTGACCGCCTAAAAGAAGCTGAGGCTTTATACAAACTCGCCCTAGAAAATAAAGACCCTTCTTTGGCACGTGTAGCATTATGTCAGATTATGCTTATTGATTCTACAATTCCCGCTTACCAAGACTCCTTAGCAAGACTCTATATTGCCGCTAGCAACTTTGAAACAGGATTGAGATATGCCGAAAAAGTATGCAAGAATGGAACTTGCGAAAACATCTTGAAAGAAAATATGGCAGCGGCCTACCAGCAACTGGGAAAAAATAAAGAAGCAGAAAAGATAATTCAAGGATTAATCGCGGATACAAAAGAAAACAAGTACTTGTTCCAGCAATTATTAATTTATTTCAATGCTGGGAAGACGACTTCCTTTGATAGTTTAAGTACTGCGATGCTTCAACAAATAAACAGTGACTCGACCATGGCTAAAACGATGGTGCCCATAGTAGCCCCATCATCAGGCGGCGATCAAATAGTCCCTATTAAAGCGGCAGTTTATTTCCTGATTGGAAACAATGCACTCAACACTACACGTGACATCAACAAAGGTGTAGAATACATGCAGCTAAGTATAAAAGAATTTGCACCCTTTGAAATGCCTCGTTATGTTCTACAGCAAGTTGAGCAGTTAATTGCACAACAAGGTCGCTAGACTACTTATTTCTTTTGCCAGATAACATCTTGTTTTCCTGCTAAGCGAATATACTCTCTACTGAGTACAAATAAATAATCGCTAAG
>CAMDCQ010000126.1 GCA_945890595.1 Chitinophaga pinensis | reverse complement strand
TATCAAGTAGCGTAGACGTAAACGTATAATCACCAAATGTACCAGCACTATAAATGATGGGTGATGATAACGTAATTAAGGAATTAGGATTAAGCTGGTTTATCGCTAGCGTATCTTGGTACACCGCAACCGATGCACTATTTACGAGTGCGATCGCTATTCGAATATTAGATATGGTATCTAACCCATAATTTGCAATCCGAATGTTTGGTTTTAGCGTCTCGTTCAATTCTAACGTATCGGTATTGGCAGGTAATAGATGATTACTAATACCAATGTCTTTTGAAAATCGCGTACTGTAGGTGGTGTAAATGGTATCGTTTGCGCCTGGTTTTTGTTCTAGCGTCCAATTATTAATTACGCTCACGTAGTAATCGCCCAAGTCATCAAATGCCAACGTATTAAAGCTGATCACCTTAGACTCAGAAGTATCTACGGACACATTCAGCGAATCCAAATAAACACGTTTATTTGAGTTATTGATAATCTCGAGTGATATCCTAGCATCCATAATGGGATTAAACCCATTATTGCGTATTTCTAGGACAGGGGAACTGGCTGTTGTATTTACAGGAATAACTCCTTTGGGTGTCTGTAAGCGTACGAGCACGAGGTCATTACCCGTAACAACAGAAAATGGCACTCGCATCGTATCGTTTACACGCCATTGATCCTTGAGAATGTAGGCATTTGCCTCAAACACATACTCTCCCAGGGTATTAAGCACTATTTCCTTAAAAATTATCTGACTAATGCTAATGGCAGCTAAGGACCGAAATACTGTATCTCGATAAATTATTAACCCATTATTATTCGTAATTTTTCCGATAATACGAATAGAATCTTGGCGATTTAATCCTTCATTTTTAATGTTTAGATAGGGTTTTATTTTGCTGTTGAAGGGATACTTAATGGACTTGGGTGTAGTCACATTTTGGATAGCAATATCATCTATTTTTCGGGAAACTAAGGTGACTTTGGCGGTGTCGTTGGCAGGAAAACTGTCATTTGCTAAGATGGTGTATGCTCTGAATACTATGCTACCTGGCTCCGTAAGTTTCATGTATTTAAAGGTTTTAATGACATTTAAATTAGCTCCGAGCGAAATCGTAAACTCATCGCTATCCAAAATTTTGCCTTGAGAATTTACTAATTCACCTCTAACTTTGAAATTATTTATAGTTGTAGCACCATAATTATCGACTCTAATGGTTGGCTGAAACGTATCTCTATTTAAGTCAAATACATCTCCATTGACCGGTGAAAATATTCTATTAACCCCTATATCTCGGTTTTTAATAAGATCGAAAATAGACGACTTACTGTTATTGTCTAAGATACTATCTGTCGATAGAAATGCAGTTACTTTGGACGTAAATTGACCAAGATTGTACAAGCTAAACTTACCAAAATTAATCGTTGCTGTATCATCCGCATTCAATGAAACAATCTGATCATTTGAAAATACTTGTTGAGAAAATCTATTTAGAATCTGCAATCTCACAATAAAGCTACCCTGATTTTGAAAACCATAGTTAATGATTTTCGCTTTAAGTGGCAACGAATCTGTAAGACTATATTCGATTGAAACACCATTTGATGGACTGATAATATCAAATACAGCAATATCATTAGCCACTTGTAAACGTGGTTGAATATTAAAATTAAAGTTAAAACCTGGAGAAAACGGAGTCCAAACCGAATCGCCTGCAGGAGCAGTAAAATAAAATGAATGAGGTCTTACTGGTGTTTCGTATTGAAAACTAAACCCCACGTTTGTATTGGTAGTTTGTCTTATCCCCGCATAATATCCTCCACGTACCCTAACTTTGGGCAACACTGGCATAACAAAGGTGCCGTTAGACGTGTAAGACGTATCAGACATAAACAATACCGTACCCGGCAATTGGCCAGGACCGTCATCTTCCCAAACTCCTAACTGAAAACCGCGACCAACCACCGTAAAATCAACTTTTATTTGATTTATATAGGACGCACCTTTTACATAAAATTTAGCTAAAAAATCTCCCGTAGATCCTGTAAATCCAATACCACCAGAACTACCTGAAAACGGATCTGCATGCGAGTAATTATTATAACTCACTATACGTTCTTTCGATAATGCGTTATTGTTTAGCGAACTATCAAACTCTGCCGTAATGAGAAGAGAATCTGTGCCCAAAAGCTTGGGCGTGTAGGTATTGAAATAAACAAATTTCTCTTCGAACGGATTAATAGAGGCAACGGTGATGGTATCGTTGTACGAATTGGCTCCACTTATCTTTAGAAATAATTTTTTATTGGTCACAGTGCTCATACCGTAATTCGCAACAACTACTTTAAGACTATCAGGCTGACCCATAAGCAAGGGAACAGTACCCAATGCGTAGGCTCTTTTAACCGCCAAATCATGGTTATACCTAGGATAAAACAAGGAAAGAGTAGGTTTAATGATAGAACTAAAATTAGTCAAACTGTCTAAGCCTGCTGCGCTAGAACCATACCTATATTTACTCTCATTAGAAGAAATAAACCCGGTTACAGTGGAAGAATTTTCACAAAACCAGTCTATATTTCCGTCCTGCTTGGTCGTTTGGCGATATTCTACTAAAACCTTAAGATTTTTTGCATTACCGGAGGTGTCCCAGGCAAACTGATTTACTTGATTAAACTTAAAAAGCACATCGGAAGGTGAAGGATTAATCAATCCATTTGGGTCTCCGCTATACACAAGAGTCATCCCGTTACGCGCTTCTGCCAGCCAATTAAGAGCGCCGGTACCAAAGTTTGCTTGGGAGGTAGATTTCAGATATATTTTGACTTGGCCAGTGCCTCTCATGGTATCAAATGAGTTATGGCTAAACGCCAACGCAGCTAATTGATCTCCGTGTGTTAAATCACCCAGCGTAGCAGCAGGGTAAATCATAGCAAAACGACTGTAATAATTAGCCAAAGTGTCCGTTCTAAGCGGCCCAAAATTAGTATTGGAGAATCCTCCATTCCCTATTTGGGTATATTGCGCAGAGGTCCATAGAGCAATCAGCGTAAAGACAGTCGTATATAAACTTCGTAGTAGCATTCTAGAGGAATCAAAAATACATCTTTCAACGAATTATACGGATTAAAACCAATTAATAAGCCTAATTTTCGAGCTTAATATTCATTAAACATCCGCTTTACCCTCACAAAATCACAGTATAGGAGCTAAACAAGCTGGTAAAAAACACCATAACCACCATGCATACACGTACCAACGATCTCATACACGAATCCAGTCCTTACCTTTTACAACACGCGCACAACCCCGTAAATTGGCATGCTTGGAACATTGAAAATCTTTCTGAAGCAAAACAACTGGATAAACCCATACTCATCAGTATTGGGTATAGCAGTTGTCATTGGTGCCACGTAATGGAGCAAGAAAGTTTTGAAAATGAGACAATTGCAGCTTATATGAACGAAAACTTTTACTGCATAAAAGTAGATAGAGAAGAACGTCCAGATGTAGATCAAATCTATATGACTGCAGCTCATATTATAGCTGGAAACGGAGGTTGGCCGCTCAATTGCTTTGCACTTCCAGACAGCAAACCATTTCATGCAGGGACCTATTACCCCGCCGCAGGTTGGTTAAAATTATTACAAACCGTACATGATCAATACCAGCAGCATCGCGAAAAATTGACTGATTATGCAACCCGACTTACCAAAGGAATACGGCTACAGGAAACCGCCATAAGCGATAATCCAACCGAAAAACTAGATGCAAAAGAGATCGTAAAAACGGTGGAAAATTGGAAAAGCAATTGGGATATGACTGAAGGAGGAATGAAAGGCGCTCCCAAATTTCCAATGCCCAGTAATCTTCATTTCCTAATGGATTATACGCATCAATTTACAGATACGTACACCGACACTTTTATTCAGATTACCTTAGAAAAAATGGCCTATGGAGGTATTTTTGACCAACTAGCGGGTGGCTTCTCGCGGTACAGCGTAGATGCACTTTGGAAAGCACCACATTTTGAAAAAATGCTTTATGACAATGCGCAACTGCTTACCATTTATGCCAAAGCCTATAAAAAATATCAGAATCCGCTCTATCTTGAAATTCTAACGAAAACGACCGATTGGCTCGTGCAGGAAATGAGAGATGCTTCAGGGCTCTTTTATGCCGCATTAGATGCAGACAGCGAGGGCGAAGAAGGAAAGTTTTATGTTTGGAAAACCGAAGAAGTACTCGAATTACTAGGCGAAGATTACGAGCTAGCTCGCATATACTATCAATTAGATGGCAAAGGAATGTGGGAACACGGTAATAACATATTGCTACGCAACCATCATCCTAGTGAAATTGCCCAACAACTGGATATAACCGAAGAAAATCTTGCACAACGAATAGATCAAATTAACTCAAAATTACTCGCAGCTCGAAGCACACGAGTACGACCAGGATTAGATGACAAGTGCCTAACTGCTTGGAATGCATTGTTGGCCACAGGGCTAGCAGAAACCTATAAGGCAACTGGCAATACGGATTATAAAATACGCGCACTTACATGTATAGATGCGCTGCTAAAACTACAGGTGCATCCCAACCAAATCTGGCATACCTATAAAGCTGGGAATTCTACCATAAATGGTATGTTGGATGATTACGCATTTACCGCAGAAGCCTGTATAGCTGCGTTTGAAATAAGTGGCGACGAGCGTTATTTAAATGCCGCAGATGAGATTACCCAAAGCGCTATGCGCACATTTTACGATGTCGAAAAAGAATTGTTTTATTTCAATGAGCAAAATGAACTCATTGTAAGAACCACAGAAGTAAATGACAATGTGATTCCATCTACGAATTCTGCCATGGCCCACGTGCTTCACAGCATTGGAGCAATCAATGGTAATACGCATTACCTCGAGTTAGCCGAAAATCTAATTGGTAAAGTACAGGCAAACATAAGCACCTATCCCAGTGGGCACAGTAACTGGGCTAGAGCGCAACTAAAGTACACTATGCCTTATTTTGAGGTGGCCATTGTGGGAACCAATGCCGAAGAAATAGCTCAGCACTTCCAATCTAAAAATCTACCTAACACCTCAATTTTATTCAGTGTTGCTCCTTCTACTTTGCCTATTTTTGAAAACAGATGGGTAAACGATAAAACCTTGATATATGTTTGTAAACTTGGTATGTGCCAATTACCTGTGGAGCAACTCAGTGAAGCTTTAGCATTATTAAACGTATGAACCAAAATTATCTAGCTGTAAACAAAGAACTTTGGAACCAGAAAACTCCCATTCATTTGGAGAGTGACTTTTACGAAGTGGAGGCTTTCAAAAAAGGAAAAACCTCTTTAAAACCCGTTGAATTAGCACTTCTTGGAGACGTAAAAGGAAAATCTATTTTACACCTACAGTGTCATTTTGGCCAAGACAGCATGTGCTTGAGTAGAATGGGCGCAGATGTAACTGGATTAGATATTTCTGACGTGGCGATACATGAAGCTACTAAACTAAGCACTGAACTTGGCTTAAACACAACGTTTGTGTGTTGTGATGTTTATTCAGCTAAAGCGTTTATCACCGAAAAATTTGATATTGTATTTACCACCTACGGCACCATAGGTTGGCTTCCGGATATGGATAAGTGGGCAGATATTATACGTCACTTTCTTAAGCCAACAGGGAAATTCATTTTTGTGGAGCTGCACCCTGTCGTTTGGATGTTTGATACTCAATTTGAGCAAATCATGTTCTCCTATTTTAATAAGGAGGCCATCATAGAAACAACGCCTGGTACTTATGCTAATCAAGAAGCAGCCATTCAACTAGAAGAAATAGGCTGGAATCATTCACTCCATGAAGTTTTTACGGCACTTCTAACTACAGGTTTGCGCATTACGCATTTTAGCGAATACGATTACTCTCCCCATAATTGTTTTAAAAACATGACCGAAAGAGCTCCAGGAGAGTTTGTTATAGGTCACTTAAACGAAAAGCTACCCATGTGTTATTCCTTAGTAATGGAGTTTTAACTAGTTTACCTATTCATAAAAAAGAGGGCCATTCGCATAGCGAATGGCCCTCTTTTAGGTATATGCTAAAAACGATTATCTCGCTAGCGTCATTTCATCTACAATGTGTTTTGCACCTGCAAGTTTGTCTATACACCATAATACATAGCGTATATCTACAGAAATGGTTCTTTGCAACGCTGGCTCAAATGCGATATCGCCACTCATTGCTTCCCAATTACCATCAAATGCAAGACCGATAAGCTCACCTTTTCCGTTGATAACTGGACTACCTGAGTTACCTCCTGTAATATCATTGTTACTCAAGAAACAAACTCTTAAATCTTGGCCTTCTTTAGCATACTCACCATAGTTACCGCTTTTTGCTGCTTCAATGAATCCTGCAGGCAAATCAAACTCCGCATCACCAGGTTGGTATTTTTCTAATATCCCTTTCATCGTGGTAAAGTGCTTGTACTGCATAGCGTCACCTGGAGAGTACTCCAATACTTGACCGTACGTAAATCTCATACTGCTATTTGCATCAGGAGCATACGCTTTATCCGGATTCATCTGGAATAAAGCGTCTATATATAATCTATCCGCAAGATCTCTTTTTGCCGCTGCATCAGAGAACATAGATTGTAAATCTGACATGTAGTAGTTGAACATTATTCCGGCATAAGTTACTCCAAGATCCTTTTTAAGTGCCTTAGCGCTAGGTGCATTGAAAAATGCTGCTGCTTTATCTTTATCTACTGCCATTGAATTAGCAAAAACAGCATCTACAAACTTGGCGATGTTATTTTTATACTTCGCTAATAACTTATTGAATTCTGCTGGTCTCAGAGACTCCGGGATATCATTTACATAATAACCAAGCATAGCAACCATTACTTCTTTATCAATAGGTTTATAGTAATCTTTAAACTGAGCATCTAAGCCGTTTTTATTACTTTCAATCATTTTATCTATTTTACCC
>CAMDCQ010000125.1 GCA_945890595.1 Chitinophaga pinensis | reverse complement strand
TTGGCATTCACATCATAATACCCTGCCTCTAAGTCTGGGGTAAAGTATTTTATCAAATTGGCATAGCTAGCTCTACCGCCTATGTTATAACTTAGTTTATCTTTTATTAGATAACCGTCACTGCTTATATCGCTGCCGAGTAAGCTTACGTTAGCTTCTAGGTTTCGTTTATTAAAATCTCCATTTTTGGTATGAACAGCCAGTACACCCGCATTTCTGCCACCATACTCACTTGGCGTCCTGTCTTTATAAAAATCTACAGACTTAACTACACCAGCATTGAAAGAAGAAAAAAGCCCAAATACGTGATTGGGATTATAGATGGGAGCATCATCTAGCAGTATGAGCGTCTCGTCAGACCTGCCTCCGCGTATATTGAGTCCTGTATTGCCTTCTTGGGCATTGCTCACTCCCGGGAGCGTTTGTACATAGCTCATCACATCTCGCTGCCCCAGTAGGTAGGGTATAGTCTCTAGTTGCTTGGCAGGTATGTATATTTTATCTGTATTTTGCCTTCTACGTATGTACACCGTTGGCGAACTAAACAATACAGTCTGCAGAAGAATAACTTGCTCCTTTTCTGAGGTAGTAAATACTGTATCTCTGTAAGAAACATGGCGTACTTGCATGGTAGAAGCAGCTTTAGTTAGTATCGCTACTCCATTACAATCACTAAAGATTTTTTGACTCTCAGTAGCTACGAATACATTACAGATGGGCTCTTTAGTTAGTTCATCTTGGAAGATGAGAGTGGTTTGGGCATTGCATAAAGTCACTCTACCTACTAAAAGTAAAACGGATGTAAATAATACTGTAATTTTCATTTCAACCTCAACCCAATTTTATATATCGTATCAAATGATTCTATCATCAAACTTTCATTTGCTTTAATAATATCTCCTGTTGGACTATTAAGCCTTGTGCCCGCAGATATAAATATCTCATTGTCTAGTATTTTACTCCTCAATTCATTTTCAGTCATAGGTAGAGTACTAGATATTGCTGCTAAGTCTGCAAACGTAATCTCAACGGGATTCCCAACATATTCTTTTCGCCTAGTTCTATTCCCATTTGGTCTGTCCTCAATAGAAAAACTCGTGTATCTCTGTTGAAAATCGGTTAACGGCAACCCGTCTTTATCATATAAATATACTTCAATTAAAACACGAGAAGTGTCTTTTATTACAGCTGGAATGCTTGTTAATGAAGTAGTCTCCAAAACTCTAAATACTACATCACCCATTACTACGTCCTCCTCAAATGGATATTGAACGAAAAGTGGATTGCCCTCGTTTACAACTAAGTCATAGTTATATTTCAATAGTGAATGAAGTAGATTCTTACTTTTGATTTTTTTACACGTAAGATTATATGTTCTATTTTCAACAATATTGATGATTGGCAGTCTTTTGTGTGCATCATAAAAAAATGTTTCTTGATTTTCCAGAAAGCTATCTCTACTGGTATAACTCCAAAAATGCCCCGGTGTGTATAATAGATCATCAAGATACATAAATGGCAAATTTTTGTACGCTCGGTAGTAGATTTCACCAGGCTCTTGCCGTCCTTCTACCTTCATGCTAAATTTATTAGCATATTCGCCATAAGGCTCTGTTTCTATAGCTATGGTCTCTTCAGATTTTGGTAACTGCCCCGCGAGTCGGGTTTCTTTACCATCTATTCTGAGAATAACTTCATAGACCTGACCAGGTGATAGTGGAAGACTATCCCAAAAATTCTGTTTTCGAAATGTAAGCGGGAACTCTGTGCTATTAGCACTGATAATGAGTTTACAATCAGTTTGATTTAAGTACCTTTTTTGTTCCAAATCCCATACAGTGAGATAAACTAAGTCTGTGCCCACTTCTCCGAAAACAAAATAGCGTTCAGCTAACATTAATTTGGGATCTATTTCTTTGTTACAAGAAAAAAGTAGGACTAGAACTAGTCCTACTTTTGTTATATGGTTAAATATGTTCACTAATTAATTCGTTCTAATTTGAATACTGCTTCTGCCTCTGTGCCTAGATTTGCAAAATAGAGCCACTCGTTAGGCCCAGCTGCTATAAAGGGAAATCCAGGATCACCGTTTGCATCGAGAGTAAAGCTAACAATTCTCCAATTGTCAGTCCCATCCCAACCAGAAGGAAGAGCGGCTGGAGGTATAGCAGCATTTTGACCTCCCTCGTATGAATAAGACCAGCTATTTGACCAGATAGCAATATCATTACGGAGATATAAGCCTGCATTTTTATCTTTTTCATAAATACAGAAAAAGAAATTGTCCTTATGCGGTTGAATAGTGTCTGCCATTAGCATATTCACTACATCGACATAATGCGTACCTCTATTAACTTTGCCATTAGCGAGATTCTTTCTTCGAATTTTCGCATTTCCACCCCAGGCTTTATAGTTCCCTATTTCTTCAGCTTTCTTCGTAGCCGTTGGTGTAGGCTTACCGGTTAGGGGATCTGTAAACCAAAAAATTTCGTCCCAAGCTCCATCAAAAGTTACACCATCTATCGTCTCATATACCCCATACGAAAGATATATTTCGTATTTACCCTGTAGGTAATCTTCTTGGTATTGGTCCAACGGATGACCCGAACCATTTTTTTTATCAGTAAACGTCTTAAACTCCTTTAAAGTAAGTTTAAAAGCAGGTTTTTTATCATCAAAATCAGGATACGGTGTAGAGCAATCCTGAGGGCACGTTTCACAATCTTCTGTATTACCTAAAATACCGTCTCCGCAACTATCAATGGACTGTGTGCAATCATTATCTACTCCAACAATCCAAAGATAAACACTATCCATATTATCTTCTGTTATAACTAGGCTGTCTAGTCCGCCAGTTGATGTAATGTAATAACCCATCGTGGTCTGTACATCGTCAAAAACATTTTCTGGAGTTACAACGTGTAACTTGGTTTGGTCGACTATATCTGCTTCCGGAATTCTTATACTCACTTTGCCGGGGCAGGCATCTATGTTTATATCAAAAAAATATGCTTGATCGTAATCATTGCCCGCTACATTGGTTTGCAACCAATTGTTTACTTCTTGGTCATAATCAAAACCAATACTAGCAGCCATATTGTCATCTAGATTGGTGTTGGTCTCAGCATAAAAATCGGTGGCTTCTACCAAATTGTGAATTTTTCCTTTTGCCAGACTGCTTTGGTGGGCTATCCCCGCCACTCCTTTAGCTATCCAAGTCATCTGCTTGGCAACCTCATTACTTTGTGCAGAAGTAACCGTCACCATGTGGTCATTATAGGTAATCTCTGGACGGTTCATGTCTTCTTTACAAGATGTTACAGTAAGTAAGTAAGTAAGTAAGTACGGTGAAGTTTCTGACCCTTGGCCATAGACTTCTAATTTGAGTTGTTTTCATAACCTAGATTTTATAGTTACCTATCAAAAATACTTTTTTATGATTTAAACTACAACTTTTTTTTAAAACCGGTTGGTGCTTTTATTTACTGTATGCAGCACAGGAATACTGTGCTTAATCTATTCATAATACATCTGCAAAAAGTATATTACTTTTGACGCAAATGAAGTGGAACATAAATTTGCTTAAATGTATTTTGATAACGTTTTGCAGCTCTTTGTTGGGCTCGGCAGAAGCTCAAAGTACTAAAATTACGTGGGACAGTATTAATACGAATGCGATAAAAATGCGTAGTGTAGGTCCTGCTTTTATGGCGGGCCGAATAGCCGATATTGCGATAGACCCCAAAGACGAAAGCCACTATTACGTTGGTGTAGCTTCTGGCGGCGTGTGGGAAACCGTGAATGCAGGAATTACCTTTTCTCCTGTTTTTGATGGACAAAAAGTATACAGCATAGGTTGTATTACGATTGATGCAAACACCGGTAACCTATGGGTAGGCACCGGCGAAAATGTAGGTGGAAGACACATAAGCTACGGCGATGGCATATATTTAAGTAAGGATGGCGGCAAGTCTTGGCTTAATATGGGACTCAAAACCTCTGAACATATTTCTAAAATAGTAGTACATCCTACTAATCCAGATATTGTGTGGGTAGCTAGTCAAGGGCCGTTATGGACCAAAGGTGGCGAACGCGGCGTATACATGACCACCAATGGCGGTAAGAAATGGAAACGCACCTTGGGCGATAGCGATTGGACAGGCGCTACCGACATACTTATTGATCCTAGAAATCCAGAAGTGTTATACGCCGCAACGTGGCAAAGACACAGAACGGTGGCAGCCTACATGGGCGGCGGTCCAGAGTCTGCTATTTATAAAAGTACCGATGGAGGTAAAGAATGGGAAAAACTAAAAAGCGGCCTGCCAACCGGCAATATGGGTAAAATAGGAATGGCTATATCACCACAAAATCCAGATGTTATATACGCTGCCATAGAGCTGGATTTGAAGAAAGGTGGTTTTTACCGCAGCAGTAACAAAGGTGCAAGCTGGCAAAAAATGAGTGACATGGTAGCCGGTGGCACAGGACCACATTATTACCAAGAAATATATGCCAGTCCGCACGAGTTTGATAAGGTATATTTTGCCAACAACTATCTTATGGTAACCGTAGATGGTGGCAAAACCTTTCAAAACGTAAACGAATCGTCAAAACACGTAGATAATCACACGGTAGTATTTAGACAAAGCGATCCCGATTACCTCATGGTAGGTACCGATGGTGGGGTGTATGAAAGTTTTGATATGGCCAACTCATGGCGACACTTGGGTAATATGCCCATTACCCAATATTACAAAATAGCATTAGATGATGCCAAGCCGTTTTACACTATATACGGAGGCACGCAAGATAATAATACCCAAGGTGGACCCAGTAGAACCAATACCAACAGTGGCATGACCAATGCCGACTGGAAAGTAGTGCTGGGTGGTGACGGACATCAACCCGCTACCGAACCTGGCAATCCAAATATAGTATATGCACAAAGCCAAGAAGGATATTTTACACGAATAGACATGGCCAGCGGCGATAAAGTAGCCATACGACCCCAACCAGCATACGGCGAATCGTATGAGCGATATAACTGGGATGCCCCTATTTTGGTAAGTGCTCACAGTCCTAGCAGAATTTATGTAGCATCCCACCGTCTTTGGAAATCGGATGACCGAGGAGATACATGGAATGCTATTTCCGGGGATTTAACCCGAAACGAAGAGCGGTTTAATTTACCAATTATGGGTCGCAAACAAGGACTTACCAACGCCTGGGATGTATATGCGATGAGTAATTACAATACCATTAGTAGTATAGCAGAAAGCCCCAAAAACGAACAATTAATGTACATTGGTACTGACGACGGATTCATACAAATAACAGAAAACGGTGGCAAAACGTGGGATGCTACTGAGGTCAAAAAGTTGCCCGGAGCTCCAGATCGGGGCTATATAAATGATATAAAAGCAGATTTATTTGATGAAAATACCGCATACCTCGCCTTAGACAATCATAAAAATGGAGACTATAAACCATACCTGTATATAACTACAAACAAAGGCAAGTCGTGGAAGTGTATCTCTAGCAATATCCCCGAAAATAATTACGTATGGCGTATTGTTCAAGACCATATAAATCCAAATTTGCTTTTTGTAGGCACAGAGTTTGGCTTGTACTTTACCGTAGACGGTGGCGAGCATTGGAAACAAATAAAAAGCGGAGTGCCTACTATTTCGTTTCGTGATTTAGCTATACAACGCAGAGAGAACGACTTGGTGGCTGCCAGTTTTGGTCGAAGTATTTACATTCTGGATGATTATTCTTTTTTGCGTGACCTCACACCTGAGCTAGTAGAAAAAGATGCTGCTATGTTAGCTATGCGAAATGCTTACCTATACACCCCGGTAAATGACGGCAGAGGTAAAGACGGTTACTTGGGTAGTCAAGAGTATGTAGCCGAAAACCCAGAATATGGCGCTGTATTCACGTATTACCTAAAAGGAGAACAAACGCTAAAAACCGCAGAGCGAACTAAAAAGGAGAAAGAGCTGAATAAGGCGGGAACAGATATTGATTTTGCAGGATGGGTTGTATTACTTGCCGAAAAGAATGAAACTAAAGAACAACATTGGGCAGTAATAACCGACGTTGAGAATAAAGTAGTGCGTAAAATGCAAGTTCCCTCTGGTAAAGGATTGCATCGCTTTACGTGGGATTTTAGTGCTGAAAATGCTATGCCCATAAACGCAGGCGAAAAGTTAAACGAAAATAAAAACGGAGGATTTAGAGTGGGTCCAGGGACGTATCGTATTACGCTTTATTACGTACACCAAGGCAAAGCAACTCCATTAACTACCCCAAAAAGTTTTGACGTTATCCCATTATATCCCGGAACGTTGCCATCCAAAAACGATGGCGTCAAAAACACCTTTATCGCACAATATGTGGCCGTTTCTTCTCGCAAAAGCCTATTAGAATATGATTTTAACCAAGCCAAAAAACAAGCATCGGCTATGGAATTGGCTTTAAAAAGATCTCCCAATTCTCTTGGCGCCTTAGAGTCTGAATTAGTCGACCTAACTAATGAACTACGAAACCTAGATCTTCTTTTAGACGGCAATCCACTCAAAGATGAAGTGGGTGAAAAAAATATTCCAACTATAAACGAGCGAATATGGGCAGCCAGCAGTGCTTTGTGGGGCGGAAACGGTTACGGCCCAACTACTACCGCACAGCAAAGTTTGGATATAGCAGAACGTATGTTAGCTGACTTTGATGCTAAGCTCGCAGTTATAAAACTGAAAGCTGCTACTATTTACGAAGAATTGAAAAAATCTGGTGCACCTGTAATACGAGGAATGGAGTAATCATGTGAAAAGGTAGCAAAAGAAAAGGGAAGCCATTGGCTTCCCTTTTTTAATAGTATAATTTACCACTTACCTTGTGATCACAACAGCTTTTGAAGTGCTCGACTTCCCGTTTGATATTTTTACAAAATAGGTGCCTTCATATACCGTTTGCACATCAAAATACGCTATCGTTTGTCCTTTATTTATGTGGGTACTGCTTATTAATTTTCCCGTTACATCCAGGAGTTCTATGGTCATGTCTTCCGTCACTAAGTTTCCTATTTGTAT
>CAMDCQ010000124.1 GCA_945890595.1 Chitinophaga pinensis | reverse complement strand
CCTTCTAGAATCACTTCCAGAAGGCTCAAATAAATTCCTAAGTTTTCTTAGTTTACTTTGTCAGAAAGGCCTGATCCCGCTTTGAATTTTACTACTTTTTTAGCAGCGATTGAAATTTCTTTACCAGTTCTTGGGTTTCTTCCAGTTCTTGCAGCTCTTTCACTCACTGAAAAAGTTCCAAAACCTACAAGGATTAGTTTCTCACCACCTTTAAGTGCAGCAGAAGTAGAATCCATAAATGCGTCTAAGGCCTCACCAGCTTGTGATTTTGTGATGCCAGCTTTATCAGCCATAGCTGATATTAAATCTGATTTGTTCATAAGGTTTATTTATTGTTGAATGTAATTAAAAGTCCAATGTTAACGTGAAGAACCTCATGATTACAAGGACTGTTACCTATTTGTTGATAATTTCAAAATATTTGCCACTTTTTGGAGCGTAAACCCTCTATTTATGGGCATCTTGAGCTGCGAAAGCTCGTAGAATGGCAATCTTTGATCAAAAATAGCTTTCATTTGTGCTTCCGTCTTGCCTTGAATCGCGGGCCTATTTTTTAATTTCTTGACTCTGTTATATAGCTCATTCCAAGGTAATTCTAAATATACTGAAGTTCCACTTTGCAAAACATTCAGGTGATTTAATCTATGTGATAAAGTGCCACCTCCTAAGGCAATTATGCCCTCTGTATGCGATTTGATTGTTTCTAATAAAGTTTGTCGCTCAATATCTCTGAACGCCTCTTCGCCATATTTTTCAAAATAGTGTGTAATACTCTGATTTATTTTTAGTTCAATTACTTCATCTAAATCGATAAAAGGCAAATTAACAAGTGCTGCAAGTTCTCTGCCTATAGTTGTTTTTCCTACACCCGTGAATCCCGTGATAAAGTATAGCATCAGCTTAATTGGATTCGAGGGTCTAATTTTACATAGATAAGATCCACGATAATATTAATAATCACAAAAAGCATTGCTATAAATAAGATACTCCCCATAACAACGGGCAGGTCGTTCATCTCTAAAGCGTCAATTGTAAGTTTTCCTAAACCGCGCCAGTTAAATATATATTCCACAAAAAAGGCACCAGCAAGTAAAGACGCAAACCAACCTGATATTGCTGTAATAACAGGATTTAACGCATTAGGTAAGGCGTGTTTGGTTAGGATTTCTCGTGAATTTAATCCCTTAGACTTAGCTGTTTTAATGAAATCTTTGTTTAGCGTCTCTAACATGGAACTGCGGGTGAGCAAGGTAAAAATAGATAAAGGCCTAACTCCTAGCGCAATTGCCGGTAGAATAAGGTTACTCCACTGATAAAATTCGCCTGTAAAGGGATCTACATCTATCCAACTTCCAGACATGTTAAGACCAGTGATATCGTGCAAAACGTATCCGAAAAACCATGCTAAAATTATTGCAGAAAAAAATGACGGGACGGATATGCCTAAGGTGCTTGTAAAAACGATGCTTTGATCAAGCCATGAATTGGCTTTTATACCTGCAAAAATACCCAGTGTAATACCCACAAAAGCCGCAAAAATGATGGCAACCAGCGCAAGTACAAACGTGCCTTTGAAAGAATTAGCAATAAGGGTTGACGTTTTTTCTCTATTCTGAAAACTGCGTCTTAAAAAGGGTTTCTTAAAGGCTATAAATGAGGAACCCACGTTAATTATTAGATTGGCGTCGTATTTTTGGCTAAGTTCATGTGATGTTATACCGTCATGATATGAAACTGGAGAGAGATCGTTTAAAAAAAGCAGATACTGGGTAAAAAGTGGCTTGTCTAAACCAAATTCTCGTTTTATTGCTTCTTGGGTTTCTGCATCTGTTCGTTGACCTACAGCCATTTTTTCAGGACTAGGAAAAGAAAAACTAAATAAAAAGAATACTACAGTTACTACACTAAAAAGTATAAAAATGCCATTGACAATTCTTTTTAGTAGAAAGGAAATCATTTATCCAATTGTTTCAAAAATCGCTTAGTGGACGGAATACGTGTGGATGGCCAAACATTGTGTACTATATTATCTTTAAATAGTAACAAACCAGGGTTAGAACGTACGATAGATTTAAGATTGGTTTTATCACCATAATAAAATGGCAAATCCAATTGATGTTCGTGTCTGAAGGCTTCTACGTCTTCTTTGCTACTAGCTGTGAGGGGATAAACCGTTATTTTATTTTTTTTACATATCTTCAAGATATCTTGAAGTTCATCCATTGTTTTGGTATTGGCAGATTCTACTTCATTAATGACTATCAATAATTTGAAACCGGAATCCGCAAAAAACACTTCTATATAATCATTGGTTCTTCCTTCGTCCATCATCTTAAAGTCGTAAATTTCAGGTTCGTATCCCTTACTTATGAGCTTATCTATTCTATCTACAAATACATAACCTTCTGCCTTTAAATCACGATTTCCCATTTCTTCTAAGCTAAATTCATGTGTTTGCCCATCTTTAGAATAGATGAAAATATTGGTGTAGACATCCGATGGCGCATCATCAGGTATAGTGGCCATTTTTTCAATATCATTGCCTACTTTGAATTTTAAGAAATTTTTAACTGGAAGATAGTGATAACAATAAGATGCAAAACCCACAGATAATAAGGTGAATACGGTGAGCAGTCTCGCGGCAAAAGGTTTGCTAAAGATGGCTTTTACATGTTTTAATCTAATTAAAATAATCAAGATAGAAATAGATAATATTATATCCTTATTAAAACTTTGCCATGGCGTTAGTTTAATGGCGTCTCCAAAGCATCCGCAGTCAGTAACCTTATTGTATACAGCGCTATACCACGTAAGAAAGGTAAAAAAGACCATAAGAATTACGAGCAAGGAAATGGTGAGTTTAGGTGCCCAACCAATAAGAAGGGATAAACCCAATATGATTTCAAAGGCGCATAAGAAAACGGCTAAGCTTACGGCGTAAGGTCTAAGACTTTGCAGGAAATTAACTAACCTGGAATTAGAAACGAGATAATCGGATAAATCCACCGTAGTTGACTGTGAATTTTCATTGAAAGAATTGAAAACAAAATTTTGCTCTCCAACATTCTGGTCATTAACCGCATATTTAATAGCAACCTTTAACAAAACGGTATTGCTGTCTTCTGCATTTAATGAAGCAGTGTACAATTCTTGACTTCCCCAGTATATCACCGCGTCGCTAAAGTAAACACTATCAGTCAAATTATTGCCTAAAGAAACAGCCTTCCACGGATTATTTTTGGCTTTTAATTCGATAACAGGGTTACTTGCTTGAATGTCTTTTTTTATAGAATTAGTTCCGTCAGGAGTGGTAATAAAAATAGTTACACTGTCTTGTTTCGCTTCTAAATCAGCAGAAAAAACAGAAAAGTACTCGTCTAATTTAATGCTGAATCCTGTTGGGTCGTTGGCCTTAATTATACCCGAGAAAATAAACAGAAGACCTACAAGAACGCGTAGTAAATTAACTAAATATTTCATGAGGTGTAAAAATTATTAATTCTAATCAAGGCAAAAACGGCGTAGTTCAACATATCGCAAAAGTTTGCATCAATACCCTCAGAGATTAAGGTTTTACCCCCTTTATCCTCTATTTGCTTCGTGCGTAAAATTTTCATCAATATGAGGTCGGTGTAGGTGCTTACGCGCATGTCTCGCCATGCTTCCCCGTAATCATGGTTTTTAGTAACCATAAGTTCTTTGCATAGGCTGGCTTTTAAATCGTAAAGTTTTAAAACCGCGTTTGGATCCATTTCCATATCATCGCCATCTTTCAACTCTAGTTGAATAAGTGCGATGATGCAATAGTTTACAATACCGATAAACTCACTTTCAATACTTTCACCCACTTTATTTTCTTTCTTATCCTCAATACTTCTTATACGTTGAGCTTTAATAAAGATTTGATCAGTAATAGAAATGGGCCTCAAAATACGCCAAGCTGTTCCATAGTCGTGGGTCTTTTTACTAAAAATTTCCCGGCACTTTCCAATGGAATAGTCAAATAGTATAGGTGTATCTTTACTCAAAATGAATTTAATTTGTTGCGAAGATAATTTTCCAAACCATACTAATGAAAAGAAGCATCCACATAAAAGGCACAGTATTGGATTTAAGTCGGCCCGTGGTCATGGGAATCTTAAATGTAACTCCCGATTCTTTTTCGGATGGTGGCAAATATGATACAGTGAATACGGCCTTTTCACAAGCTCATAAAATGATAAATGATGGTGCCGGAATCATAGATGTGGGTGGATATAGCTCAAAACCGGGAGCGGCAGATGTGAGTGAGCAGGAAGAATTAGATCGCGTTATTCCTATTATACAAAAGCTGACAAATACAGTTGGTATTCCTATTTCTATTGATACGTTTAGGAGCACAGTAGCGATTGCAGCGGTGCAAGCTGGAGCTTGTATAGTAAACGACATAAGTGCAGGCGATGAGGATGAGGATATGATTCCTAGTGTTGCCGCACTTGGAGTTCCTTATATTATGATGCACAAGCAAGGAAAGTCAAAAACCATGCAGAATAATCCGAAGTATGTAGATGTAGTGCAAGATGTTTTTGATTATTTACTGGCTAAAAAAGAAGCATGTCGTACGGCGGGAATAAACGATCTTATAATCGATCCAGGTTTCGGTTTTGGCAAAACCGTAGAACATAACTATGCATTATTGAAACAATTGATGGTTTTTAACAGCCTAGAATTACCCTTACTAGTTGGATTATCTAGAAAATCTATGATTTATAATTTTTTGGGAACTGATGCACATAATGCGCTAAATGGCACCTCGTTTTTGCATTCTTTCGCACTCCAAAACGGCGCAAACTTGCTTAGAGTGCATGATGTAAAAGAAGCTGTGGAATGTATTAAGTTGTTTGAAAAGATGCGTAGCTAAAGGATATAATCGGTTTTAAGCGCAGTTAGAATTATTTTGTAGTAAGCGTTGATTGGTCAGAAGTGCACCTGTTTTCCACATGTTTAAATGTTAAATCTAAGATAACAATCACATAACATTACCCCTGCACCATTGCAGTACAAAATTCAAAGCAAAACAATTAAAATTTAAAAATTCAATCCAATGAAAAACATTTCAAAAATCTTATTTCTAATGATGCTAGCAGTTGCTGCTGTATCTTTTGTAGGTTGCAAAGATTGTGACGAGTCTGATCCTTCAAGTGATTGTTACGTTCAGCCACCAGTTGCGGAGTTAGAGCATTCTGGTGCAATAACTACCAACACAACATGGGCTGCAAATACAATTCATTTTATTAAAGGAAGAGTTTGGGTAGAAAGTGGTGCTACGCTTACTATAGAAAAAGGTGCTATCGTTAAAGGTAGAACTGGAACAGAAGCAAATGCATCTGCACTTATCATCGCTAAAGGTGGAAAGCTAATGGCAGAAGGTACAGCTGATATGCCGATAATCTTCACTTCAGAGTTAGATAACATCGCTCTTGGTCAAAAAACGGGTACAAATCTTACTGAAAACGACAGAGAAAAATGGGGAGGTCTTATCATCTTAGGCAACGCTAAAATTTCTGCTGAAAAAGGTGATATCTCTGCACAAATAGAAGGTATACCTGCTACAGCAACTTATGGCGCTTTTGGTGGAGATAACGATACTGATAATTCAGGTGTATTAACTTACGTCTCTATACGTCATGGTGGTGCTCTTATTGGAGAAGGTAATGAAATCAATGGTCTTACACTTGGTGGTGTAGGTTCTGGTACAGTAATAAACCACGTTGAAATAGTTGCTACTTTAGACGACGGTATTGAGTTTTTTGGAGGATCTGTTAATGTACAGAACGCATTGGTATATAACCATGGTGACGACGGAATTGATATCGATTTCAACTATAGTGGTACTTTAAATAACTTTATAGTAATGCATGGTGGTGACACTGACGAAGGATTAGAGATAGATGGTCCAGAGGGTGTTACGTACACAACAGGTTTATTCACCTTAAAAAATGGTACGATAATCTCAACAGATGGTAAAGGTTCTGCAGCAGATATAAAATCTAAAGCTCAAGGTACTATCGAAAACTGTTCTGCTGCGGGTTATGCAGGTAAATATTTTAAATTAAGAGCAAGCTTTGCAGATACTTCTAGTTGTACTTCTAAGTCTGATGCTTATTCATACTTCATCGCTGCTACGCCAAAATTAATCATTAAAAACAATGACTTTGGTTCTTCTAGCTTAACTGCTATGGCTTCTGGCTACACAGCTTCATGTGTATCTTGTGGATGTTTTGATTCTGCAAAAGAAACAGCTCTTGACGCTTTAATGGCTACTTCTGGAAATGCTCTTAACACAGCTTCTACTAAAGGTGCTAACAAGTCTGAGTTTACTGGATGGTCTTGGACATCAGTTAACAATAAATTATAATCATACGAAATACTTTAATTATTATTTTATAATGATGCCTACTGCGCAAAGCAGTAGGCATTTTATATTAAAAAAAAACACAATGAAACAAACCCTTATTACCCTTTTATTAATTCTAATTGCAAATTTTACGTTTGCGCAAAATGGCACGCTTAGAGGCAAAATCTATGATGATGCAACCAATGAAATTTGTGTAGGTGCTATCGTTAAAGCGATAGGCGTAAACGGTGGTACTATATCAGATTTTGAAGGAACATATGCATTCACCTTACCTCCAGGAACCTATACGCTGAGTTTTAAATACATTGGTTTGCCAGAGTATAAAGAGTATAACGTAATTATTCTTGCGGATAAAGTTACTGTAAGAGACGTACGAATAGTAGGAGAGGTAGAAAGTGTACTTACCAAGGGACCAATTTTGGTATCTGGGGTACGTAAAACGAATACGGATGCTGCTATTCTAGCAGAGAAGAAAAATTCAATAAATGCAGTTGACGGTGTTTCGGCAGAAGCGTCAAAACGTGCTGGCGATAGCGATGCCGGTCAAGCTGTAGCTCGTGTAACGGGTATTAGTGTGCAAGGAGGAAAGCACGTTTTTGTGCGAGGTTTAGGAGACAGATACACCAAAACCATACTTAACGGTATGATTATTCCTGGTTTAGACCCGGATAAAAATGCTGTGCAAATGGATATTTTTCCAACCAATGT
>CAMDCQ010000123.1 GCA_945890595.1 Chitinophaga pinensis | reverse complement strand
TTCAATAACTTCCGTTATGACTAGGTTTTTATAAAACGATTTTAAACCGGATATAATTCGAGCAATACTCCTTGGGTTTAAACCAATGTCACTCAAAAAGAATAAGAAATCATTTATATCTAACGAACTTACCGCTGCCAGTCTTTTATTTGGCATAAAGCTAACGAGCTTTTGTATATCTGTTAAATAAGCGCTAGCTGTGTTTTCACTTAGAGATCTATCAATAGAAAGTGTGGCGATAAACTCCTCGATTAGTTCATCGTTTTCTATTTCAACTTGATTTCCCGACACTGTATTACTTCCTGATTAGCCCCGTCGTTATAGTTAATCATTATAACTATACTCGCGTTTTCTTGTACTACGTACTTTGGGATAACTAAGTTCCACTCCTGGTCAACAGCAATTCCTCTTTCTGCAGCAGTAAAACCACTGGTTAGAAGAGGCAAACCGTTGTATGGCGTATAAGCCTCTCTTAGCACATGTTTGTGCTTGTAATTGTAAGATGTGCTATCCACAAAATACTGAGGATACTTAATATTATCCTCTATTAAAAAAATAGTGACGTAGGGAACAGATTCTGCATCTGCTACAAATAATGCTCTACTCTTAAGCTCAGCGGTACTATCGTTTATAAATTTTAGATTTGTTTCCAGATTAACAATTGATTTTACGTTTTTTAGCGTGTTTGCATAATTCACCCATGTATTATAATCAACGTTTATTTTGCCGTCCAAAATCTTTCTGTTTAACCCTCCTCCTGGAAGCGTTCCGCCTACCATATAAATATTTTGAGCTATTAATTGGCTCAGTTCTGAGGTTAACCGTGTTTTATAAAATAAATCTTCATACGGAGAAATATACGTAGTTAAGCTTTTGGGTGTTGTGGGATATACTCCAACAATTACAACCGATCCAGCCGTAGAATTATCTTTAATATCTGCAGCTATTTGGGCAGCATTCGGGCATCCTGTACATCTTACTCCTGTAACATCTTCAATTAATAGTACCCTATTATCTGCAGGTGGAAGTTGGCTAAGTGGAACTCTTATTGTCGTGTCGTTCACCAATCCTATAACCAGTTCCATATTTACCGGAGGAAGGCTTTCTTGACAACCCGCCACAACATACGTCAAAACTACAAACAGAAAATACTTCTTCATTACTTCAAAATTACTTTTTTGTTCTTAAATAAACGTCTAGCCCCTTCAGTTCTTTGTCCGTTAGTTCTCTCCACATTCCCTTTTGAACCCCTTTTTTATCAAATGTATGAAACATTACACGGTCTAATTTTACTACTTCATTGTTAATTGCTTCAAACATTCTTCGGATAACTCTATTCTTTCCAGAGTGAATTTCTATGCCATACCTAAACTCATTATCCTCGTGTAGCTCAACAATCTTATCAAAACTACACATTCCATCTTCTAGTTCTATTCCAGACACCAATTTATCTAATTCAAACTGTGTCAATCGTGTAGCAACTTTTGCTTTATATATTTTCTTGATTTTCTTGGTTGGGTGCAATAAGTTCTGCGTTAATACGCCGTCATTCGTCATTAGGATAACACCCGTAGTATTTCTATCTAATCTTCCAACAGGGTATAAATGCTGAAATTTAGCAGGTAACAAATCAACTATAGCGTTTCTACCCTTTTCATCTTTAGTAGTACAAATTACATTTCGTGGTTTGTTGATCAAGACATAAAATCGTTCCCCCGTTGAAAGCAGGTTTCCGTCCACCACTACCTTATCATTAAGGGTGACCTTAGTTCCCATCTCTGTGTTTATCTTACCGTTTACCTTTACACGACCCTCTTCTATTAGCTTATCTGCCGCTCTTCTACTACACAGCCCCGTGTTGGCAATATACTTGTTAAGTCTCAAGTCAATTGACACATTATCGTCTATTTCTTTTCTTTCTGACGCTCTTTCTTTCATACGTGATTCTTTATCGTAATTTTTGCAAAATAATAGCGTTATCCCTTACAAAAGCTAACAATTGAAATTATTATCTATCATATTGCTTTTTCTAACGATACAATCGTTTGGTATTAAAGGTCCACCTCAGATTTTACGCGCTTGTATTAACTCTAAAGATTCCATAGTCACCATTTCTTGGAGACCACCTGCTGATGCTTGTGCCTCATTTACACATTACACTCTTTTCGCTAGTTATAACGGAGGCGTTTTTGTCAATATTGCTTCTATTCCCTATTTGTTTATATCAGAGTACCCACACAAAATTAATAACAGCAGCACCAAATGGCAGTATTTCCTTAGAATCTATTCCTTGTGTGACGGAACCGACAGTTCACAATCTGAGACGTTGTCTATTGATATAGAACGACCTAAAGAAATTCAGATAGACTCTTTAAGCTATGACCTCACAACTCAAAACATAATTGCTGGATGGTCAACTAATCCTTCAGCAGACACCAAAATTTACAAAATATACAATTTCTCATCAGGAAATGGCGACTCAATCGGAGTTACTACTAGCACTTCCTATACGGTTTCTTACCAGCCTGCAATTCAGTTTCCTGTGGTTATAGCTACATTGGATAGCTGCAATCTATCATCTGTTTTGTCATCTCCTCATAAGCCCATCGAACTCACAGGATTTATAGATACGTGTAAAAGACAAATAACATTCAATTGGACTCCTTATCAAGGCTGGAGCACGATTGATAGCCAGACACTGTTCGTGTCCATTAATAATTCCACCTTTACCCGATCGTCAACGATGTCTGGCAGCACTACCAGTTTGACATACAACGACATAGATCTAGGAGACCGACTTTCGTTTATAATTCGTTCCTACACCAAATCTGGTACAATTAGTTCCAGCTCAAATCTGTTGACCTTCGTAACACGGAGACCAATCGCTCCACTGAATCTTTACTTATCAAACATTACTGTCAACGACCAAAAATTGGAGGTTTACTTTAAAGTCACAAAAATTAACGACACGTGGCAGATGCGTATTCTTAAAGGAACAAATCGTAAGGATCTGACTGGTCTGTTCACCATCAACAAAGAGAACATTATTGTTGATAATCTGTACATTGATGAAAATGTTAACGTTGCTGAGACACAATACTTTTATCAAATTGAGAGCTTAGACAAATGCAACACCCTGCTTTCCGTATCGAACATTTCGTCTAACATCGTACTTCAAATTGGCGATAAATTAAGGCATAACGAATATGAAGGTTGGATTAATGGGGCTAAAGATTACGAGCTCATACAAAGTTTAGATAACGGTTCCACGTGGAACACTGTTCGGATTTCTGAAGACATACTATCCACAACCTTGCTTCCAGATGATGCAGGGTGCTTTGTCGTTCAAGCCTTAGAAACACCAAACACCACTTTTAATACAACATCAATTAGTCGATCAAACACAGTTTGCGTAGTTGAAGAAATGACATCCTTCATAGTAACTGCGGTAAATCCAACGAGCACTAACAATAGATTCACCATTTCAGGACGCGGAATAAACCATAGCACCTCGTTTTACCAGATATACAACAGGTGGGGTCAACTTCTTGTTCAACACCACACAAATGAGTCTTGGGATTTAGTTTATAACGAACAGATCATACCATTAGGACGATACATATATGTTGTTCATTTGTACGGCATTCTTGGGGAAAAGCAAATAGTAAAAGGCACACTTAATGTTATTAGATAAAATAGAAATAGAGTCAGAATTTCCCGAGGTCCTCGACTTAATTAATGTATCGGGATTGTCTTCCGTTTTCGAAGAACTTCAACTTACTAAACCAGTCTTGTACTACATTATTTCGGACGAGGAACTTTTGGAAGTGAACATAAGCTCACTTAACCATGACTACTACACAGACATAATAACCTTTGACTATGGCGACGACGACGACATCGAACAACATGAAATCCTTGTCAGCTGGGATCGAGTGAAAGAAAACGCAGAGACTCACAATCAAACTAGCTTTCAGGAGCTACATCGCGTATGTATTCACGGGCTGCTTCATTTAGCCGGTTATAATGATGAATCTACTGAAGAAAAGCAAAAAATGAGATCCCTCGAAACCCAATTTTTAAATTTGCACTGTTCCACGTGAAACTTAATATGTATGATGTAATTGTTGTTGGTGCTGGACATGCTGGCTGTGAGGCTGCGCATGTTGCAGGAAAGCTAGGATCCAAAGTTTTAATGATCACTATGAACATGGAAACCATCGCTAAGATGTCGTGTAACCCAGCGATGGGTGGCGTCGCTAAAGGACAAATCATAAGAGAAATTGACGCTCTTGGCGGCATGTCAGCAATTGTTTCTGACTATAGTATGATGCAGTTTCGAATGCTCAACACCTCAAAAGGTCCTGCTATGTGGAGCCCGAGAACACAAAACGATCGAACAATGTTTTCTCTTAAGTGGCGTGAGATTTTAGAAACCAATCAAAACGTAGATTTTGTTCAGGATGCCGTTAACAGGATTCTTATAGAACACGATATCGCAATTGGAGTAGAGACAAGTTCTGGAACAAAGATTTACGCAAAATCAATTGTCCTAACCAGCGGTACTTTTATGAACGGCATTATCCACGTAGGCAATCAGCAGACCACCGGTGGGAGAATGGGGGACAGGGCTTCCTATGGCATAACAGAGCAATTAACAGCGCTAGGCTTAGAAAGCGGACGGATGAAAACCGGCACTCCTCCAAGGGTAGATGGTAGAAGTATAAATTATGCCTTAATGGAGGAGCAGCCCGGCGACCTCGACCCAAAATGTTTTTCATTTAGAAAACCCATTAAAATTAACAAACAGCATAGTTGTCACATTACCTATACGAACGAAAAAGTACACGACATTCTAAGATCTGGTTTCGACGAGTCACCCTTGTTCAATGGCTCCATTAAAGGGATTGGACCCAGGTACTGTCCCTCAGTAGAGGACAAAGTAAACCGATTTGCTGAACGCACCAGACATCAAATATTTGTCGAACCTGAAGGATGGAATACGTGTGAAACTTATATAAATGGTTTTAGCACATCTCTTCCTCAACATATTCAGTATGAGGCTCTTAAAGCGATAAAAGGGTTTGAACACGCCAAAATTTTTAGACCTGGGTACGCCATTGAATATGATTTCTTCTACCCAACACAATTACGACTAAGCTTAGAAACAAAATTTGTGCAGAATCTGTTCTTTGCCGGCCAAATTAACGGTACCACAGGTTATGAAGAAGCTGCTTGCCAAGGGCTAATGGCAGGCATTAACGCACATCAAAAGATAAGCAACCAAGATCCATTTATTTTAGGCAGAAGTGAAGCATACATAGGAGTTCTTATCGACGATCTTGTAAATAAAGGTACCAACGAACCTTATCGAATGTTTACCAGTAGAGCAGAATATCGAATCCTTCTCAGACAAGATAATGCTGACTTACGATTAATGGAAAAGGGTTTCGAACTTGGTACCATAACAGAAGAAGAAATAAGCAAACTACGTCTAAAACAACGCAATATTTCTGAACTCTCCAAACTTATCAAAACGAAAACAATTACTCCGTCAGACGCAAATCCGATGCTAACCAAATACAACACAGCAGAGATTCCGCAAAATTATTTAATTGATAAAATACTATCACGACCACAAATAAACTATCATCACCTACTCGAGGTAGAAACTATGCGTGATTTATTAAAACCATATAGTATGGAAGAACTTGAACAAGTAGAAATACTTCTTAAATACGACAGCTATATTAAGAGTGAAAAAGAAACCGTAGAAAAACTCCTGCGTTTAGAACACTACAAACTTGAGTCAAACTTTGACTATAATCAAATCGAATCTCTGTCATTGGAAGCCAGAGATAAACTCAATAAAATTAAACCAACCAGTATAGGACAATCATCACGTATAAGCGGCGTAAGTCCTGCCGATATTTCAGTCTTACTTGTCCATTTCGGAAGATGAAACAACTCCATATATTTTTTTCTTTACTTCTATTTTCCTGCGCTTCAGTTCAAACCTTGACTGGCGGTGACAGGGACACGACACCACCCAAAGTTATAAGCACTACTACTGATAGTGGTACACTACACGTAGCTACCAATCAATTCACTTTCATTTTTGACGAAAATATAGCCGCTACTAATGTTAACGAACTATTACTAATTTCACCTACACAAGTCAAAAATCCTACCCTAGAAGTCAAAGGCTCAGTCCTAAAACTTACCCTTAATGACACCCTTATTCCCAACACTACGTACACGATAAAATTTAATGGTTGTATACTTGACTTAAACGAAAGTAACCCCATGGGCGACTACTCATATTTATTTTCAACCGGAGCGTACCTTGATTCAACGTCCGTTCAAGGCTATGTTCGAAATATAACAACCAATCAGCCATGCATCAATTGTAATATTCAACTATACACCGAACAAAGTGACAGCGTAGTATTAAAACAAAAACCGGACTACATTACCAAAACCAACGCACAGGGATTTTATACCTTAACCAATCTCCCTAATAAAATATTTAAAGCAGTTGCACTTCTCGATGAAAATAAAAATTTACTACTTGATAATAAAGAATTTATCTCCTTACCCTTACTTGTAAACACAACTCATACTAATCCCGATACCATTGTTGTGTTTCCATTTTTTCAACACATAAACTACCAAGCATCATTAGTAAAAACTCAAGAACCAGGCATCATCAAAATAGCATTAAACAAACCCCTAATTTATCCCGCTCTTTTATCACTCAACGATACCTCAACTAGCTATAAACTAACACCTCTGAAAGATACTATTATTTGCGATTTGCTTCCTTACCGTGACACCACCCTTATCTCCTTACAAATCGATACCACTAAATTTTACTTTACCAATATCTTTTCAGCTAATAATCTACTAAAGGCACCGGATATAGATTACTACTCAAACAATAGCAATACCTTAGTATTAAAAAGCACAACCCGAATATCTAACCTTAACCATAATGCATTTAAGCTAAGAAATACTAACTCCATAATTGATATTCAGAACATTACTAATGAAGATCATCTTATTTTTATTAAGTTCAATTCTATCGATTTACCTAACCAGGTTGAAGTGTTACAAGACGGTATTACCGATATATATGGAAATAATAATTCACTTATTTCTAAAAACATAACTCTAACTAGAAATTTAAACTCTAATCTCAAAATTAAC
>CAMDCQ010000122.1 GCA_945890595.1 Chitinophaga pinensis | reverse complement strand
TCAGCTGCCAAGTACTTTTATACATCGCATTTTGATGAAGATACCAGTCGCCAACTATACGTAACCGCTAAAAGCACCAATGGATGTGTGAGCTATGATACTATAGACTATACTCCTGCTAGATTACACACAGATACTGTGGGGTACAGCATCAGTGGTTTTAGAAATGTGCTTTTTTCTAATGGCTATCCTCAGTATTTTATATGCCAAGAAGATATAGTGCAGTATGCCGATAGTACCCATGATCTAGTGAAAGGTGGACTGTCATCGGTAGGTTGGCAGGCAAACTATGCGAATAGCACTGCCATAGACTTGGTACCAAAAAGTAGTAACAATACGTTCATCATCACAGATACCAATTCTTTGGGTTGTGCCGCTAGTGACACGTTTATGCTAATGCTTTATGAAAGTCCTAAGAGTGATTTTACGTTTGCGGATGATAGTATTTGTGCAAGTGAGCAGGTACTTGCTGCGACCAATAAAACCACCTTTTTAGATCTTTCTAAACTAACAACTAAATGGTTACTAGACGATGTTGTAACACTCATTGCCAGCGGCAGCATAGACTATACGGCAAATCTGGCAACGGTAAGAACGTACAACGTCTGCTTAGTTTCCACTTCCGATATGGGCTGCTCAGACTCCATAAGTAAGGATTTTGTGGTACTCGCCAATCCTTTAGCATCTTATACTTGGAGTGACTCTGTATTTTGTTCAGATGGAGGAATGGTAAGTCTAGCAAGTGCTAGTATAGTCGGATTTAAAAACAGTTGGTCGCTCAATGGTGCAGCGGCTCTTTTAGGATCTTCATACAGCCAAAACAGACTAGCTGTAGGTGCCAATACAGTGAGTCTCATTAGTCAAGATGGCTATGGATGCAGTGATACTACTGCGATACTTTTTACTGTAAATCAAAGTGTAAAAACAGCACTTAGTGCAGAGAACGATACTTTGTGTGCTGAACAAGAACCCATCAGAATAGGGCTTACAGCAAATGTGAGTGATTTTTCTGGTAGATTAACTTCAGATGTATATATAGATAATTTGTTTGTAGAATCAAAACCCGCTTTGTTTGTGCAAGATTTAAACTACTCCTCAGACTCAGTAGGTACATATATATATGAGGTAATTACGAATTCCGAAAACAAACTATGTGCAGATACACAACAAATTGCCATTACTGTATTAGAATCTCCAAAGAACGAAAAACTTACCTTGGACGGAGGAACTTGTCTAGGCACTACATTTGAGGTGTTTTATGGCTTAGATAATGAAGATAAGCTAGCGAGTAGTATGTGGGAATTTGGTGATGGACGAACAGAAGATAATCAAAATAATCTTTCGCATACATACACTGCTGTAGGCACGTATGACCTAACTATAAAGCTGGTACTAGCCAACGGATGTGAGCGTGAAATCACCCAATCAATATCCGTTGTTCCTCCACCCGAAGTTGATTTTAGCTATACATTGGAGTCTTTAAGTGCAGATGAAGTAATCTTAACTCTAGTAGGAAAATCTAGTAATCAGATATCGGAATGGAATTGGACATCACCTATTTTTGGTAATCCAATGGGTAATCCCGTTATACAAAATACCAGAGACACGGGTTTCAAAGAAATAACACTAGCGATAAAAGACATATACGGCTGCGAAAACAGCACTACAGAGGTGATACCGGTATATGCAGAAATCAAGTTTTATATTCCCAATGCTTTTTCGCCTAATGCTGACGGACTCAATGATAGATTGGCTATAATACCTGCCTATTTTATACAGCGATACACCATACAAGTGTATAATCGCTGGGGCGAGCAAGTATATAATGGCAATGACTTGAAAGAGTGGCTACCAAGCACCACAATCGTATATATCTACTCGTTAGAATTAGTAGATATTTTGAATAAAAGACGACATATAAATGGCACTGTGACGGTGTTGGAATAGAAAAAATAACCAATAATTAAAAAACCAATAAAAGAACATGAAACACATAAAATCACTCGTACTTTTTCTAGCAATAGCTTCTACCACTGGCGTTTACGCACAAGACTATGACCTCAACACCTACGATTTTCGATATCAGAATTATCGTGGATTGTCCCTAGATTTTGACTTGGGAAGTAATGGTAGGCAGTCATTTAACAGTTTGCAGGACAACTTTTTTAGAGATAGTACCTTCTCAAATAGTCATAGTAATTCATCCTCCTTCGTTTTTAGCCCAAGCTACTTTTCAGTTACCAACACGGATGCATTACAACGTGGGGTAAATGCTTCTGTAAGAGGTGATTTTAGTTATAACTTGACTAAAAATAAAGGGACTCAAGGCACAAATGGAAATAAAATGGGAAATAATCAATTGGATCTCTTTTATGCCAATACGAGCAGAAAGTACACTGGAAATCGATTCAAGTACTTCCGATTTTCTTCAAATATGAATCTGGAAAGAAATATGGAATATGGAGAAGGGAATGGAGAAAAAACCCAAAAATATGGCAACAATAGTCTAGTTAACGAAACTTCCGTATCCTATGGTTTTGGTAAAGGAAGGATGAATTTGGTTTCAGATGCCGTACAAGCTATGTTTATACTGCAAGACCTTCAAAGCATAGATGGGGCCAATTATGCTAATGAGAAAGTAGAGGCCATCGCTCAAGGCATTACGCTCATTAGAAATAGAAGGTATCTAGATTTTAGAATAGGGTATAAAGCACAGCTGCGAATGCTTGACAGCGTTCTACAGGCCAATGGTATTTCTTCTGAAAAATCCATAGACTATTTTACCACAATAAGCGATAATTGGTTGTACGCAAATAGAGCAAACCGAGCGAGTGGAAGCGTATGGACACACTATGCTACGGCTGCAAATGGATTTAGACGTTCGGTGGGGAATAGTGAACGGAATTTATTGTCGAACCCAGATTATCGATATAGTAGACAGCAATTATTAAATCCGAGTGTATATGGCAATACAAGCTATGCGTACTCTCATCAGCAGTCGTTACATGTACAAACTAGTTATAATTTTACTGCGTCTACAGGTCTAGACTACGCTATCCATGATAATGAATCTGCTTATGATACCGAACCTATAGAAGATGAGCATAAAGATCCTTATTACTACGAAACAGTGAGATGGATAAGTAGTTTGCAGGGTAATTATCAGTACCTGTATCAAGCTAACACGAGGAACTTACTTACGGTAAATATTTCGCCGTTTGTACAAATAAGGAGAGACTTACCCCAGTATAGGACTCCGACTATTAGCGGTCTGAAAACCTATGAAATCTCACCAAACATAACAGCTAATGCTAACTATTATCACTGGTTCTCACCACATCTTAATATCAATGCTTCAGGTTTCTTAAGTACAAATGGACGTTATGCTCTAGACCAAAATGATGTTCGATATCAAAAGAGTCAACTTACGTCGATCAATTATGATTTGAGGTTTGGTATTAATTACCAGTTGTTCTAGTTGGAGAGAAGTCTTACTAACTACTTTTTCACCGTATAATGATACTGCACGGTGGTTTCATCTTCTTCAGGCATATTCCAGTAGCCCAATTCATCGTCATCATCGTCATCTTGCTCATCATCAAAAAACGTCAGTCTTTGTGGTCCTTGATTTCGATAGTATAATGCCGTTAATACACCACTAATGGCTCCCGCCAAATGTCCTTCCCATGAGATATCTTTTCCTATTAGCAAACCATAATCAGGGAATAAACCATATATTAAACTGCCGTATAGAAAGATAAGGATAAAAGATGCGGCTAGCATTTCTTTGTTTTTGGTTAAAAATGCATGCGTGACTAGAAAGAAAATAAAAGCGTAAACTAATCCACTGGCACCAATATGGTTGGACCGATATTCTCCCATAAAAATAAGTAGAATTCCCGTTATGAGTACGTTAAGGATAAGGATGCCGGCTCTTTCCTTTTCAAAATAAGTGAATATGAAACCCATAGCCAGCAGCAATGGAACTGTGTTAGAAAAAAGGTGATCAAAATCGCCATGTAAAAATACCATGGTAAAAATACCGTAAACGCCTTGCCATTCTCTAGGGTGCATCCCCCAAGCATTGAGATGAAGGTCAAAACGTAAATTGATAAAAAAAACGATCCATATAGCCAATACAATTAGCAGCGGCCATACCATAGCATCAATTACTTTTAATAGGAATTTTATCACTCTTAAAGGGCTATTTCAAATTACGTTCCGATATCAAAAGTATGACAAAATGCCTGATAGCCCATGCTTCTTATTCATGAATAACAGGTTTAGCATATTATTTACCCTTTACTCATAGATGCATTTGAAAAGAAAAAGCTAAACTTGCAGCCATCTAAAAAAAATGGCATTACAGTGTGGAATAGTGGGCTTGCCCAATGTAGGAAAATCAACGTTATTCAATTGTTTGAGTAGTGCAAAAGCAGAAAGTGCAAACTATCCGTTTTGTACAATAGAGCCAAATGTGGGCATGATTACCGTGCCTGATGAGCGTTTAAAACAAATATCGGATATCGTTAATCCGCAAAAAATAGTACCTACCACGGTAGAGATAGTAGATATCGCAGGTCTTGTTAAAGGAGCCAGTAAAGGAGAAGGCCTAGGAAATCAATTTTTGGGAAACATCCGTAATACAAACGCCATATTGCACGTGGTTAGATGTTTTGATGATGATAACATAACGCATGTAGATGGCAGTGTAAATCCTGTTAGGGACAAAGAGATAATAGATACAGAGCTTCAGCTGAAAGATTTAGAAGCTATCGAAGCTAAAATTACCAAGGTTAAAAAACTAGCTGATTCTGGTAATAAAGAATCTAAAGCTATTTATGATATCGCCATACAGATAAAAGAATGCCTTGAACAAGGTAAATCTGCCCGTACATTAGACCTAGATCCTAAACACTGGGAGCTGGTAAAAGATCTTAATTTACTTACTGCTAAACCTGTTTTGTACGTGTGTAACGTAGATGAAGCAAGTGTGGTAAGTGGCAATCACCACACCCAAGCGTTTACAGAATCGGTAAAAGATGAGAACGCTCAAGTGATGTTTGTGTCTGCTGAAATAGAATCAGAAATGATAGATATGGAAGAAGATGATAAAATCATGTTCTTGGAGGATATGGGCTTAAAAGAAAGTGGCGTAAATAGAATTATTAACGAAGCTTACAAGTTACTCAACTACTACACTTACTTTACGGCAGGTGTTAAGGAAGTACGTGCGTGGACCATCACCGCAGGATTTACGGCACCTCAAGCAGCGGGGGTTATTCATACGGACTTTGAGCGCGGTTTTATCCGTGCAGAGGTCATCGCTCTTGAAGATTTTTTAACCCTAGGATCGGAAGCCAAATGCAGAGAAGCGGGCAAGTTACGCGTGGAAGGAAAAGAATACTTGGTAAAAGATGGAGATATGATGCATTTCCGTTTTAACGTTTAATCACCAGCAATACTAGTTTTAAGCATCTTGTGATACCTAACGGAATAAAAGAAATCACTTTTAAAGTTAACATAGCGGTCTTATACTTGTACTAAATATCAAATGAAAAAAGCAATAAAATTAGCAAGTCTAGTATTTATACTGAGCATAACAGCCGCTGCTTGTGGCGATAAAAAAGAGTGTGAAGGAGATGGTGAAAAAGAGTGTTGTAAGTCGAAAGTAGAGACAACAGATTCTGCTGCAACTACCGAAAGTACTGGTAAGGAACAAGCGCACGTATGCTCTAATGCTTGTGAAGCAGATCCACATTCATGTCCACATCACACGCACGATCATTAACAATTGTAGTACGTAAACGATATTATCAAAATCCTGTTAATCTGATTATCAGGATTTTTTTATGAATCCATCAACGAACATATCTGCCGTAATCATTACGTATAATGAAGAAGCTCACATTGCGGAGTGCTTGGCATCATTGAGTCAGGTCGTTTCAGAAATAGTGGTGGTAGATTCGTATAGTACGGATGCTACTAAGGCGCTGTGCGCAACGTATTCATGCAGATTTATAGAACATGAATGGCAAGGCTTTGCAGCTACTAAGAACTGGGCAAACGATCAAGTTTCCCATGAATGGATAGTGTCTATAGACGCAGATGAAGTGCTCTCTCCGGCATTAATCCAGAGTATACAAGATGCGCAAAAAGATGGGCTGATGGAGGGTTTTGCATATCAGTTTAATAGATTGAACAACTATTGTGGTATTTGGCTAAAGGTAGCTGGTTGGTATCCAGATACTAAAGTGCGACTCTTTGCAAAAGGATCTGCACAATGGCAAGGAGATATTCATGAAAAATTGGTGCATACCCGGAAGGTTAACATCAAACAGTTAAATGGGGACTTGTTGCATTACAGTATAAAAGACAAAGAAGATCACATCGCTAGGGTGAAAAAATACTGTCGATTGGAGAAGCCATATCCCAATCAAGTCATAGCACTTATAGTCGCCCTCAAAACATTTATAAAAAGTTACCTGATCAAAGGTGGTTTTAGAGCCGGGAAATTAGGTTTTCAAGTAAGTTATATATCTGCTCAAGCCAAATGGTGGCGCGGTAGGGTATAAAAAAAGCACCTTTAGTTTTCTAAAGGTGCTTTTTTGAAATTGTTAACTATAAATTAGTGTACAAGTTCTTTGATGTGATCTTCGAGTTCATACTCATCGCCTTCCACATAACCAGTGTGCGTGTATACAATGTTGCCGTTCTGATCTATAAGAAATGTAACGGGAGGGTTAACTACATTAAGCGCTCGTTGCAAATCTCCATTTGGATCTAGGAGAATATCAAAATCCCAGTTAAATGCATTTACCATAGGTTTTACTTTGGCATAATTACGGCTGTCGTCCACACTCACGGCAACCAATTCCATGTTGTATAATTCTTTCCATTCTTCTAAGTGCTCGTCCACATTTTTTAACTCTTTAATACAAGGCTTACACCAAGTAGCCCAAAATGAGATAACCGTTATTTTTCCATTTTTACCATAATCGGCAATATTTACGTCCTTACCTTCAATATTTTTGAGGGTGACATCAGGCAACGAAGCCAAGCTGGAATCTGACTGAGCGTAAGTAATAGTTGAGCCAGAAAGTATTAGTAGTAATGTTATTATTTTCTTCATGTGGGTTAATTTATAAATCTCAATGCGAGTATAGCTTCAATTGCTGTACCAATTGCAATTTTAAAAGCTAATTATTCAATTTTTTGCTAAAAAAACGGTCAGTAGTTAATTTTATCTGCTGATAGCTAGCACATTGTGTCTTTTTGAG
>CAMDCQ010000121.1 GCA_945890595.1 Chitinophaga pinensis | reverse complement strand
GGAGCAGATCAGTTGATAGGGAAGGGTGATATGCTCTATTCTAACGGAAGCGAGTTAATAAGATTACAATGCCCATTTGTTGATACGCCAGAAGTGGATACCATAACTGCATTTATTGGAAATCAAAGGGGTTATCCGAGTGCGCATGTGCTCCCAGAAGTACGTGAAGATTTTGATGGTGAATCAACTAATTTTGATCCTAATGATAAAGATGATCTATTTGAAGAAGCCGCTAGAATTGTGGTACAACACCAGCAAGGAAGCACAAGCTTGATACAACGACGACTAAAAGTTGGTTATAATAGAGCGGGACGCTTGATAGATCAATTAGAAGCAACTAATATTGTAGGCCCGTTTGAGGGTAGTAAGGCTAGGCAAGTTTTGATTCCAGATGAATATGCTTTGGAACAATTCTTGAACAACCTTCATTAATAACACAAACAACAAATGAAAAAAGTAATGTTACTCCTGTCGGTTTTAAGTTTAGTACTTATTAATCCGATTTCATCCGTCTCAAGTGCACAAGACAATCAAAGTAGTGCACTATTAAGTAAATTGAGCAAAACCTACAAGACCTATAAATCTGTAAAAGCAACATTTACCATTGATGTAAAGAACAAGCAAACGGATGTAGGTGTAAAGCAAAGTGGCGTTCTTTATCAAAAAGCTAAAAAGTTTAGAATTACAATGTCCGGTCAAGAAATATATTGTGATGGAAAAACGATATGGACCTATCTAGAAGGAGCTAATGAAGTCCAAATCTCAAAGTACGATCCAAAAACTATGGATATTAACCCTTCAGAAATTTTTACCATTTATGAAAAAGGATTCATACATAAATATAGCGGACAGGTTACCCGAGGCTCTCAAAAAATTGATGTAGTAGAACTTACACCGATAGACAAAACCAAAGGTTATTTCAAGGTGAAATTAGGAATTGATAAAGTGGCCAATAAGGTAAAAGAATTGTCTGTTTATTCTAAGAATGGCATGGTCACTACTTATGATATTCAAAAATTTGAACCTAATGTAAATATTAATGATACTTACTTTAAATTTAATCCTAAGGAAAAGCCTGGTGTCATAGCAATCGATTTGAGATAAGTAAAATGAATTATAAAATGAGTTTAACGCTGCTATTTGCAGCGTTTTTTATTTCGTGTCATTCAGGCAGAAACATCAGTAAAAATCTATTATCACAGGCGTTTATTTCCATAGAGAAAACACCTTGCTATGGCACATGTCCCATTTATACTATGTCTATTGATGGTGATGGAAGAGCCTTGCTTAGGTCCGGAGATTTTATGGATGAGGCTGGTTTTTTTTATGCTACTCTACAAGCAGATTCGGTAAGCTCAATATTTAGACATGCTAAAGCATGCGATTGGGATAGCTACGATACTACATATATGAACCAATATCTGGATTTTCCTTCCACAATTGTACGCTTCTCTATCCATGCTAAAGATACCGTAACTGTGCAATACAATACGATTAACGCACCAGCGGAATTAAGGTTATTGGGAAATAGGCTTGAATTACTGCAAGCACAAATGGATTGGAAACCTGTAGCGAGTAAATTGAAGCTTTAGTGATCTAATTTTTCATAAATAGAATTATTGCTGATATACTCAGGAACAATTTTTTTCATGGTACGAACCAGAATATCATTTTGCAACGATTCTTTTTGCTCATATAATTTTGTGATTAGATTATTTACTTCGAGATAGTCATACTCAGGTACTCTGGTAACCATAATTTTAGGGTTATGGGTACCAATGGTGTTCTCATTATCGTTCAATAATTCTTCTTTTAGTTTCTCACCTGGTCGAAGTCCTGTAAATGTGATTTTAATGTCTTTGTCTACTTCAAAACCGGATAGGTTGATCATTTTGTGTGCGAGATCAATGATTTTAACAGATTCACCCATATCAAAAATGTATATCTCGCCGCCTTTACCCATAACTCCTGCCTCTAGCACCAGTTGACATGCCTCTGGTATGGTCATAAAATAGCGTGTAATATCGGGGTGGGTAACAGTTAACGGTCCTCCTTCTGCAATTTGTTTTCTAAATAAAGGAATTACAGAGCCATTGCTACCCAATACATTTCCAAAACGAGTTGTAACAAACTTAGTGTGATGCGTAGATTCAAGATTCAATTTTGCATTGAGCGATTGCACATAGATTTCAGCTATGCGCTTAGAAGCACCCATAATGTTGGTTGGATTTACCGCTTTGTCGGTACTCACAAATACAAATTTCTTAACCTGATATTTAGCAGCTAAATTGGCGACATTTTGCGTGCCAAATACATTGGTGTTTATTGCCTCGTATGGATTATCTTCCATAAGAGGTACATGTTTGTATGCTGCAGCGTGAAACACGTATGATGGATTAAAATGCTGAAATATTTTTTCCATTCTTGCAATATTTCGAACATCTGCAACCACAATTTCAATGTTAGATCCAGAGAGTTCGTTTTCTATTTCATAAAGAGGAGTTTCACCTTGATCTACAAGGACAATAAGTTTAGGATCAAAAGTCAGACATTGTCTCACAATTTCACTACCTATAGATCCTGCTGCTCCAGTTATTAAGATTACTTGATCCTTTAGTTCTTTACTTATTTTATTCTTACGAAGTTTGATAGGTTCACGCTCTAATAAATCTTCGATTTTAACCGCTTTAATACTTTGTAGGTTAAATTCACCATTGATCCACGCATTCACCGGAGGGATGGTTTTGACGCTAATCTTGTGTTGAAGACAGATTTCTATAATTCGCTTTTTCCGAATAGCACTTAATTTATCTAGAGCAATGACCAACTCTGCATTTTCCATATTTTTTAGGATATGATTAAAATCCACTTCGGGAGAATAAATTTTTATACCTTCTACCGTTTTTCCATGCAGCAGTTTATTGTCATCTAAAAACGCAACTACTTTTTTCCCTAGTTTTACATTTCTTTCTACCGAACGCTTAACAATTATTCCCGCTTCACCAGCTCCGTATATAACTAATTCCTGTGAGTAACCGGATTTGAAAGGAGCGTACTCATTATAAAGTAGTTTAAACGCGATTCTAAACCCCGCTAGCGCAAAAATGGCAATCAACGCATCTATTATGATGAGTGCAGGATTCAAGTATGTACTTACAGAACTGAACTCGAAAATAAGCTCTCCTGTAAGTAGTATCGCCGTACTAAGTGCAATAGCCAAGAATATTCTAACTGCGTCTTGCGTACTGGTATATCGCACAATGCCTGTATATGAGCGGGTTATGCGAAACGCTATAAGTCTAACAACCAGAACCACTGACAATGGCCTGACGTATTCATAAACAGGAATATCAATTGACTTAAGAAAAACGTCTGTCAAGATACACGCAAAGCCGAAAGATACCGCTGAAATAGTTAAGTCGATAATTAATACTACCCATCGAGGAGTATTTTGTCGGGTTACGTTTTTGATTGATCTTATCATGTATAATTTTAATCGTGTTTAATACGGAACTTCGTTGCAACAAATCTATTCATGTTTAGACTATTTAGAGCAACTTATTTTCGTCTCGTGCAAAGATAAAAATTAACCCTTACGCAGTTTTGCGAATTTTAAAACTAATGTTTTTTCTCCAAACTCTGCAAAGTTTATGGTTGCTTTTTCACTACCTATAGTTCCTTCCAGTGAACTTACAATCCCTTTGCCAAAACGCTGATGCTCAACTTGCATACCTATAGATATATCTTTAATGTCTTCAGGAACAAAGTCAGTAATAGCAGGAGGCCTATTCATGATAGGCTGATTTTGTTTGGCAATAGTTCTGCGCAACGAACTTACAGGAGGATTTGTATCAGACTGTCTTTCGTCACCCAAAGTATGCTTTCGAGTCGTTATAAGTTTCCGATCTAATTCTAGGTAAGAGCTATCTATTTCATCTATAAATCTACTCGGTTCGCAAGGCAGTAATGTGCCAAATTTAAATCGTGATGTTGCAAATGAAAGTACTAAGTCTTCTTCAGCCCTTGTAATGGCTACGTAAAAAAGGCGTCTTTCTTCCTCTAAGTCAGATCTGCTTCCAAGCGACATTTGCGATGGGAACAAGTTTTCTTCTAATCCTGAAACAAATACCTTCTTGTATTCTAGGCCTTTTGATTGATGAATAGTCATCAACGAAACAGTATCAACATCATCTATATTCTTGTCAGAATCAGTTAACAACGCAATGTCCTGTAAATAACTTCCCAAATTCTTTTCAGATTCGTTAGTATCGTCTTCCACAAATTCTTTGATGCCATTAAGCAATTCGACTACATTCTCGTATTTACTAATACCTTCAATTGTTTTGTCTTCGTTTAGGGATTTAAGTAAATTGGTAGTTCTGGCAACATGCATGGCCATGTCGTAAGCATTTTTGGAATCGTTCATGATCACAAAGCTTTGTATCATGTTTACAAAGTCTCTGAATTTTGGAATTGCAGATTTTAAGTCGGCGTAGTAATTTGCGTTGAAAATAACTTCCCAATGACTTTTATCTTCTTGCGTTGCAAGAATTCCTACCTTATCCATGGTGGTTTTCCCTATTCCACGAGCTGGGTAGTTGATAATCCGTTTTAAAGCTTCTTCGTCATTGTGATTAATAACCAATCGCAGATATGCGATTATGTCTTTTATCTCTTTGCGCTGATAAAAGCTCATTCCTCCATAAATTCTATACGGAATATTTAATTTTCGTAATGCTTCTTCCAGACTTCTGGATTGCGAATTAGTACGGTACAAAACAGCAAAATCACTGTTGTGCTTCTGCTCGGTAATTTTAGTCTCAAAAATATTTTGAGCAATTAACTTTCCTTCTTCATTATCGGTTACAGCACGAATTATTTTTATCTTGTTCCCTACTTGATTGCTAGTCCATACTTTTTTTTCCAGTTGATCTTTGTTTTTTGCTATTACGCTGTTTGCAGCACTTACAATAGTTTCGCTTGAGCGATAATTTTGTTCTAGTTTGAAAACTTTAAGGTCAGGGTAGTCTTTTTCGAAGTTTAGAATGTTTTTAATCGTAGCGCCTCTAAATGAATAAATACTTTGAGCGTCATCACCCACTACGCAAATGTTTTCAAATACAGAGGCTAGTTTTTTAACAATCATGTATTGACAGTGATTGGTGTCTTGATACTCATCTACCATTACGTATTTAAATTTATGTTGATACTTGTTCAGTACATCAGGGAAATTGTTCAGTAGTTTAAAGGTGTTTAGCAGCAGGTCATCAAAATCCATCGCGCCGGATTTAAAGCAACGTTTGGCATACTCTCCATATATTTCTGCAATTTTACCTCTTCCGGTAGTTTCGTCATAGGCTATTAAATCCGCTTGTTTTAGATAAACATGCGCTTGTATAAGGTTATTTTTAGCGTTACTGATGCGAGAAAGTACATAATTGGGCTTGTATATTTTTTCGTCTAAGTTCATCTCCTTTACAATAGTTTTAATCAGACTTTTACTGTCATCAGAGTCATAAATGGTAAAGTTTTTGGGATAACCTATTTTGTCGGCTTCTATTCTTAGTATTTTGGCAAATACAGAGTGAAAGGTCCCCATCCATATATTTCGAGCGTCGGCACCTACTACACTTTCTATTCTATGCCTCATTTCTTTCGCGGCTTTATTGGTGAAGGTTAACGATAGTATATTAAATGCATCTATCCCCGTAGCAATAAGATGCGCTATACGATACGTCAATACCCGTGTCTTACCAGAGCCAGCACCTGCGATTATCATTACAGGACCGGTGGTTTGTAAAACAGCCGCTTTTTGTTCTGGATTTAGAGTGTCTAGATATGGGGCATCAGAATTAGTCATCAATTGGTGTTGTTTTTTTAAGCCCTCAAAAATCGACTTTTTTTACTCAGAAAAAGTCCGATTTCCGGAAACATTTTTTTCACATCAAGCTAAGTTTTCTTAGTATTGCATCATTATTTTGAAAATAGAGAAAACACCTATTGATGGACTTCTTATCATAACGCCAACCGTATTTGGTGACGAACGAGGCCATTTTTTTGAAAGTTTTAGAAAAGATTCTTTAAATACATACGGGGTTACAGAAGATTTTGTTCAAGACAATCAATCACTCAGTGGTAAAGGAATTTTACGTGGACTTCATTTTCAAAAAAATCCACATGCGCAAGGTAAATTAGTACGTGTATTACAAGGTGCTGTTTTAGATGTTGCGGTAGATATTCGCCCCAATTCACTTACTTACGGTCAGCATTTTTCTCTGGTTTTGAGTGACATTAATAAAACCATGTTTTATATCCCACCGGGTTTTGCTCATGGTTTCTTGACGTTAGAGGATAATACCATTTTTGCCTACAAGTGTACCAACTATTATCATAAAGAATCGGAAGGTTGTGTTTTGTGGAATTCTCCCTTACTCGAAATTAACTGGGGTATTGATTCTCCAATTTTATCAGAGAAAGATAAAATTGCAACAGATTTCGCGGATTTTAAATCACCGTTTTAATCGTACTGTTTTTTCGAAGTAATTTTGGGTTGGAACAAACGTGCCAATAGATTACTTCGATTCTAAATTGACTTTTTTGTAAACTTAAATTGAACATATCCGTTTATAAATTAGGTTAAATTTACTTTTGCAACACATATTTTAAATAATGTATAAAGAACGCTTTTCGGATAGACACAACAGTATCTCTGCTCAAGAAGAAAAAGAGATGCTTCAAATGCTTGGTTACAACGATATCGAGCAACTTATTTCACAAACTATACCTGATGAAATTAGGTTAAAAAAAGAACTAAAGTTAGATCTACCTCTTACTGAAGTTGAGCTTTTGGATAAGTTAAAGCGTATTGGTAATAAGAATATTATTGCTAAGAACTACATCGGAATGGGATATTATGGAACTCATACCCCGAAGGTTATCTTGAGAAATATTCTTGAAAACCCAGGATGGTACACGCAGTATACTCCTTATCAAGCAGAGATTGCTCAAGGACGTTTACAGGCATTGTTGAATTTCCAAACGATGGTTATGGATTTAACCGGCATGGAAATGGCGAATGCAAGTTTGCTTGATGAAGCAACTGCCGCAGCAGAAGCAATTTTTATGCTTCACTCAGCCAGACCAAAAGGGCAAGGCGAAAAGATTTTTGTATCTGAAAAGGCTTTCCCACAAACAATAGACGTTATTCAAACTAGAGCAGAACCTCTGGGTCTTGAAGTGGTTATAGGAAATCCATTTGACGTGGAATACACCAATGAATACTTTGCCGTTTTTGTTCAGTATCCGAATGGAG
>CAMDCQ010000120.1 GCA_945890595.1 Chitinophaga pinensis | reverse complement strand
GTGCGGAAGGGGTTTCTATGGATCAATTAGAACGAATTTCGGGTACAGGCCAAGAGGGTCGAGTTACCAAAAGAGATATACTAGATTTTGTAAAAAATGGCAGTTCACAACCTCCAGCTGTTCCAGCGCCAGCTGCTCAACCAGTTGCGGCCATTATACCAAGCGCACCCGTTGCTCCTATCGCCTCTCATGAAACTCCAGCTATTAATCTAGCACCTGGGGATGAGTTAATTGAAATGGACAGAATGCGCAAACTAATTGCCGATCATATGGTAATGAGCAAGCATACTTCTCCACACGTAACTTCTTTTGTAGAAGCAGATGTGACCAATATTGTTAATTGGAGAAATAAAATTAAAGATGGTTTCAAAGCACGTGAAGGCGAAAATTTCACCTTCACTCCTATTTTCATAGAAGCTATAACCAAGGCAATTAAAGATTTCCCGATGATAAATATTTCTGTAAGTGGAGATAAAATCATCAAACATAAAAATATAAATATTGGTATGGCGGCAGCACTCCCGAGTGGTAACTTAATCGTACCGGTTATTAAAAATGCAGATTTTATGAATCTTACAGGCTTAGCCAAGTCTGTGAACGATTTAGCCGGAAGAGCCAGAAACAACAAACTTAAACCCGATGAAATACAAGGCGGAACCTACACGGTAACGAATGTAGGTACTTTCGGAAATGTCTTAGGTACCCCTATTATTAACCAACCACAAGTAGCCATTATGGCGATGGGAGCTATTGTTAAAAAACCAGCTGTCATCGAAACTGAACACGGCGACCTAATCGGTATCCGACATAAAATGTTCTTGTCACATTCTTACGACCACAGAGTAGTTGATGGAGCATTGGGAGGCATGTTTGTGCGCAGAGTGGCCGATTATTTAGAGCATTGGGATGTAAACAGAGAGGTTTAGGAACCGTTTCAATAGTCTTGTTAGGGAGACTGTGTTTCCCTTATAAAGTATACGTAACCTCCTATTTCCATTCTTATCTATTTTAAAAAGCGCAATCACAACTTAATAACCTTTTAACTAATTTATTTACCATGAACAGTGTCGTACTAATACCGTGTAGATTAGAGTCTACTCGTTTCCCCAACAAACCGTTAGCTCTTATAATGGGTAAGCCTATGATTCAGTGGGTATACGAAGCTGCTGAAAAAAGCGATGCAACGGAGGTTTTTGTCATTACAGATAGTGAAGAAATAGTCAAAATGGTTGAATCATTTGATGGTCAAGCTATTCTTACTTCTGATGAACCACAAAATGGCACAGAACGTTGTGAAGAAGCGATGGAAATTTTAGCTTCTGACGGAACGGAATACGATGTTATTATCAACGTACAAGGAGACGAACCCTTAATTTCTCCATTAGATATTAATAGAATGCTTGATCTTTTTGAAGAAGAAGATATAGATGTACTTACATTTATTCAACCTATTAACAACGAAGAGGATTACCGAAATACTAACATCGTAAAAGCAGTTCCGACTTCGTTTGATGAAGGGTTCTGCGACGTGTGTTACTTCAGTCGTTCACCTGTACCGTTTATGGATGAATTTAGACCAGAGGTTGCATTCAAACATATTGGCATTTATGGATTCACGGCAACCGCATTTGAAGAGATTAAAAATCTAGATGCTTCATTGTTGGAAGAAGTGGAAAGACTAGAACAACTTCGATGGGTTCAAAACCATATTGTTGTTTCTGCCATGGTTACAGAAAATCAAATGATTGGAGTGGATACACCAGAAGACTTAGCGCGAGTTGAGAGCCTTTTAAAAGATAAATCACTAAAATAAACTTTAGGCGATTTTAAAAGGATAATTATTTTCATTTCCGTAATCTCAACTGTCATAAAATCCTAGAGATTACTGGTCTTTATTGTCAAAAATAGCACCATTAATAGCTTTTAAAACGGAGGTGTTGAAAAGATATTGAAATTCAAAAAAGAAGATTAGACATTTTAAGGTTTCCTTTCCCTTACTTTTGACCTCCGTACAAATACGGAGAGTATTTCGTTTATTCAAACGGTCTTTTTTCCTTTTTTGAACATTAAAAAACAAAAAATTTATGGACACAAAATACGTATTTGTTACTGGAGGAGTTACATCATCTCTGGGTAAAGGAATCATTTCAGCATCTCTGGCAAAGCTTCTTCAAAAGCGTGGCTATCGAGTTACGATTCAGAAGTTTGACCCCTACCTAAACGTTGATCCAGGAACTATGAATCCGTATGAACATGGCGAGTGTTATGTAACCGATGACGGTGCCGAAACGGATTTAGATCTTGGTCACTACGAACGATTCTTGAATGTTCCTACATCCCAAGCCAATAACGTAACCACCGGACGTGTCTATCAAACCGTAATTGATAATGAACGTGAAGGGAAATACTTAGGAAAAACCGTTCAAATTATACCTCACGTTACAGACGAAATACAGCGAAGAATGAAAATTCTTGGTGATAGTGGTAAGTATGACATTATTATCACCGAATTAGGTGGAACTGTTGGTGACATAGAATCACTTCCCTATGTGGAGTCTGTTCGTCAACTGAAACGTAAATTAGGCAGTGATGATTGTGTAGTAATACATCTGACCTTTGTTCCGTATCTAAAAGCAGCCGGAGAACTAAAAACCAAGCCCACTCAACATTCCGTACAAAAACTGCTCGAAGCTGGAGTTCAGCCTGACATTTTAGTTTGTCGCACAGAACACAAGTTAAGTAAAGAAGTGCGTAGCAAGATTTCGTTGTTCTGCAATGTAAATCAAAACGCCGTTATCGAGAGTATTGATGCTTCTTCTATATATGAAGTTCCTTTACTTATGGAAAAGGAGAAACTAGATAAGGTTGTGCTCGCCAAATTGCGCCTTCCTTCTACCAGTGATGCTGATTTGGACAGTTGGAAAGACTTTTTATTTAAATTAAAACACCCAAAGAACGAGGTGAATATTGGCCTTGTTGGTAAATATGTTGAATTACCCGATGCCTACAAATCTATAATTGAGGCTTTTATTCATGCAGGTGCAATGAACGAGTGTAAGGTTAACCTTACGCTAATGTCTTCGGAAAATTTACATGAAGATACCATCGAAGAAAAATTAAAAGGTTTAGATGGTGTATTGGTAGCCCCTGGTTTTGGAGACAGAGGAATAGAGGGTAAAATTAGCACTATCAAATATTTACGCGAGAACAATGTTCCTTTTTTCGGGATTTGTCTTGGTATGCAATGCGCCGTAATAGAATATGCACGCAATGTTCTTGGTCTTAAAACAGCCCATAGTACCGAAATGATAAAAACTGTAGACCCTGTGATTGACCTAATGGAAAGTCAAAAAGGAATCAGTAAAAAAGGTGGCACCATGCGTCTAGGAGCGTATAAATGTAAGTTGGAAAAGGGCTCAAAATCATATACTGCGTACGGAAAACAACTGATTTCAGAGCGTCACAGACACAGATTTGAATTTAACAATACGTACTTGGAAAAATTCGAAGCGTTAGGCATGAAAGCCGTTGGAATTAATCCTGACAATAACTTAGTAGAGGTTGTAGAAATACCCACACACCCATGGTTTGTAGGTGTGCAATATCATCCAGAGTTAAAGAGCACAGTGGATGAGCCACATCCATTATTCGTACGATTTGTAAAAGCAGCTTTAGACAACAAGAAATAAAAGTATTAGGCCCAATTATCTCCTAAAACACTCGCTAAGGTAACTTGGCGAGTGTTTTAGGTAAAGGGTTTTATCTCGTCATTTCAGCCAGAAGAAATGGGTTTTTTATCTTTATTTTATTGATAGTCAGTCAAATTACATAAAAAAGCCTACCTTTGCACCTAATTTTAGCGGCGGAGCACCACTGTCGTGAATTAAATTACCCCGTCGGGTAAGGAGAATGTGCTCTATTGCTATACTAAATATATAGAAAATGAGTACATTCAAAGAAATGGGTCTAAAATCGGAGATTTTAGAGGCCATACTAGAGCTTGGTTATGAAAAACCTACGCCTATTCAAGAAATTGCAATACCAAAAGTATTGGAATCTAAACAAGATTTAATCGCATTTGCACAAACAGGTACAGGTAAAACTGCTGCTTTTAGTTTGCCCATTCTTAATCAAATTGACACCTCTAAAAGAGGCGTAAAATGCATTGTATTAAGCCCTACCCGTGAGCTTGGTTTACAAATTACAGCAGACATCGAATCCTACAGTAAAAACATTCCTGGATTTAAAGTAGTAGCGGTATATGGTGGAGCAGATATCATGGGTCAAATCAAGAAATTAGAAAGAGGTTGTGATATCGTTGTTGGTACACCCGGAAGAACTCTTGATTTGGTAAAAAGAAACAAACTAGACCTAGAAACTGTAGAATTTCTTGTATTAGACGAGGCAGACGAAATGCTAAGCATGGGATTTGCCGAAGATTTAGATGCCATCCTGGGAAATACCCCTAAGGATAAGCAAACTCTTCTTTTCTCGGCTACGATGCCGCCAGACATGCTTAAGTTGAGCAAGAAATACATGACCGATCCCTTCGAGATATCGGCAGGTAGTAAACAAGAAACAAATACAAACGTAACCCACCAATACTATAAAATAAATTCAAGAGACCGTTACCCTGCGCTTAAAAGAGCAGTGGATATCGCTCCGGATATTTATGGTATTATTTTCTGTAGAACCCGAGCTGAAACTAAAGAAGTAGCAGAACGACTTGCCGAAGACGGTTATAACACCGATGCATTGCACGGCGACTTATCACAAGCGCAACGTGATTATGTAATGAATAGATTCCGTAATCGTCAGTTGCAATTGCTTATTGCTACAGACGTGGCAGCTCGTGGACTAGATGTAAACGAACTTACACACGTAATAAACTATAAATTACCTGACGAAGATGCCGTTTATGTGCATAGAAGTGGAAGAACAGGAAGAGCCAATAACGAAGGATATTCTATCTCTCTGCTTACCGCCAAAGAAGAAAGTAGACTTCGTTATTTAGAGAAAAAAATAGGTCGTAAGTTTGAAAAAGTTCCTATTCCTAATGGTAAAGACATCTGCCAAAAGCAATTATTCAACCTTATCGATAATATAAAAGAAACTGAAATAGCCAATAGCCATATCGATAGTTTCTTACCTCAGATTTATGAAATGTTCGAGGATATGACTAAGGAAGAAGTATTGAAAAAAATAGTATCTGCTGAGTTTAACCGATTCTTAGAATACTACAGAGATGCGCCAGACTTAAATAAAACTTCTGACCCAAGAGAAAGAGAAAGAAGTCGTGAACGAGAAAACGATAGAGACGACGACAGAGGTGGTCGAAGAGAAAGGCCTGAGAGAGGAGAGAGAAGAGACCGAGATAGAGGCGAAAGATCTGAACGAAGCGAGCGCAAAGAGCATACAACTGCTTCAAATATGACGCGTTACTTTATTAATCAAGGTAAAAAAGATGGATTCAGCCCGAAATTATTGATGGGTATGATCAACAGTAACTTAGGTGGTGCTACACCTGAAATTGGTCAAATTGAAATTATGAAAATGTTCTCTTTCTTTGAAATGGAAAGTGGCCATACTGCCGATTTACAACGTGCCGCTAAAGACATGGAGTTTAATGGTAGAGAAATATCTATAGAAGAAAGTTCACCTCGCCCAAGCGGTGGTGGAGACCGTGGATCAGATCGTGGAGATAGAGGAGACCGAGGTGGAAGCCGTGAAGGTGGCGGATACAGAGGTGGAGAGCGCAGTGGAAGCCGTGAAGGCGGTGGTTACAAAGGTGGTGACCGAAGTGGAAGTCGTGAAGGCGGTGGATACAAAGGTGGTGATCGAAGTGGAAGTCGTGATGCACGACCACGTGAAAGTGCTCCTAGAAGCAGCCAAAGACCTGCGGGAAGTCATGGCGCTAAACGTAGAACTAGAAGATAATTTCTTTATTTTATAAATTTAAAAAACCTCCTCAAGATAACTTGAGGAGGTTTTTTTTTAATCTGTTTTGCATTATGCTTCCTACTCTTCCGAGATAAGAAAAAACATCTTGCACAAAACTAGAAATTTCCAATTATCTCAAAACCCAGTAACGGTGTGCTTGTTGCTAAATTGGCATTTGCACCTATACCTAAATTGGGCAGTGCAAAATAACGTATACCCAAGCCGAGCTGAGTGGCCAATACCCTCTCATCTTTCTCCTCCTTAAAGAGCTTATCTCCAAAAAAAACCTTCCTATTAATACTAGTTACACCTAAACCTAATTTAGTCGTGATTTCTAACTTTGGAGTTAAACGGTAATTTGACCCTATACCAGACATCACCGTATACCCATTTTCTTGCCATAGCATCCTACCACTTGACGTATAACCAAAATCAGTGACACTTGACTGGCGATAAACATCTACAAATCCAAAATGCTCTTGGAATAAATACGCTTCCATTCCCACACTTACAGAACGTTGTTGGCTAATTTTTGTGTCTTTATCAATCAAATTTAAAATACCATAAGTTGGATATCCAGTGTTTAACGTGAGTCGAAAAGGGTTATCATAAGACGCAGGACTACCATTGTACTCATTAATAGCAATTTGCACCGTATTTTCACCCCTTAAATGAAGCATATTGGCTCCAATTACATCGAATAACGATGCATAATAGCCAAGAGGTGGATCCACTAATATATCGTCATCTATCCATTGTTTAGTAAAATATAGGAATGCTCCTAGTGAAACAACTCCTGTTATGCCAGACGATAACTTGGTAATACGTCCTTTTTAATACGTACTGATACTTTTTTCGTTGCTATTAATTAGCTCTGTGAAACAGTCCTTTGCAATAACCTTTCCATCGCTTTTATAGGTTTTGAATAACTTACCAAAAGAGCCTTATGTTAAGGTGAGTGAATCTACTTGTTGCCCGTGAGCACTAAAAACGGTGCAAAAACCTAGTATAAAAAGTATAATTATTTTCCTTAAAACACTAATCGATACGTTCATTTTAATTTTTTGAGTTTTGTAATTTTTCATTTTTTCATATATTTAGGATCTAAACAATAAAAACCTGTAGCATCACTCGTGAAAATTGTGCCATTGGTGGGATGGTGAGCCACAGGAAATATCCAAGAACCGTTAGATGCTTTATATTGATCTATGAGTGTTTTACCGGTATTGGCGTCTATGGCTAAGACACCTCCACTGCTAAACCATATCGTATCTTGATGCACCGTTAGAAGACCTGGCATAGATGCCGTGTTTTCATTTAACCAGATTCTCTCACCAGTTTCTTTATTTACTGCGTGCATGGCATCATTATCCGGTTTTACGATA
>CAMDCQ010000119.1 GCA_945890595.1 Chitinophaga pinensis | reverse complement strand
CACAATAGCCACTAAAATATACCACGGCGATTTGATTTTGGTATTGAGTAGCAATGCACTCGTGAAGATGATAGTAGCTACTTTCCAATAATTAACCGTATTTATTTCCTGTAAATTAGTATAGTAAAAACTACCTTCCTGCACCCAATTAAGACCTACAGGCAAGAACATAAGATAAGCTGCAGCCAATACTAATCCACATGATGAGGCTACAACTCCTGGAAGTGCCTTAACCACTATGGGATGACTTTTTATCCTTTTCCAAATAGGAAACACAAAGAAAATAAGAAGAGCTCCGGGTAGAAAGATACCTAGCGTACTTACGAAGCTACCTGCTATCTGATTTAAAACCCCGAATCCTTGCATAGCCGTTGCTCCTGCATAGCTGGCAATAGAAAAAATAGGCCCTGGAATAGCCTGCACCAGCCCTACCCCATTCAAAAATTGCTCGGCAGTCATATAATGAGAATGATTTACAAACTGCTCCAACATCATAGGAATCAGTACATTTCCACCGCCAAAAACCAAAGTGCCGAACCTGTAGCAATTCTCAAAAAGAATAACTAATCTATTGGAACTCAATTTCCCTATGACACCAGCAAGTATAAAGACTAACACAAAAGCGATCAATGATCTCCACGGAAATTTAATTTGAATGGGCTCATGCGGTTCTACCTTGCCTTTAAAATCAAAGAAAGAAAATAACCCTCCTAAAACTAAAACTATGGGAAACATCCAGGGTGTTTTCATATTTACAACAGTATCTAAAGGATGCCTAAGTAACGCTGTTACTAAAAATGCCATCCCAGCCAACAAATATCCCTGTCGATTATGAATGGATTTTTTAATCATTTTTATACCTGCTACCATAACAAAGGCAACGGCAACAGGCTGTACAAAACGTAAATATTGTAGCGCTTGTTCTTGAAACGCCCCAATAAAAATAGCACTAGCCGTAAGTAAAATAAATGCGGGCAACACCCAAACCAAAAGTGTTAAAAAAGCAAGTACCCTACCACCAAATTGGTAACCAATACTCATAAGAGTCTGCGTAGAAGAAGGGCCTGGAAGCATTTGACAAAGAGAATAATATTCAAGAAGCTCATCATTGGTTAAGTAGCTTTTTGATTCCACCAAACGTTTTTGGTATAAGGCAATGTGCATGTTGGGGCCACCATAGGCACTCAAGGCAATGATAAAAACATCTCTTAAAAAAAGTAAGTGTTTTATCTTTTTAACGCTATTTCTATTTTTCTTTGCCAGAATGTTCAAATGTATTGTTAATCCTAATAATAAAGTAAAAATGTTACTTTCTGTTTTTACACTTTTTATAACTATGAGCGGATGTTCTAGGCTTCACCAAGAGGAATTAAAACATTTGACTGCCTTACAAGACAGTTTAAGACAAAACCAAGAGAACCTGTCATTAGATATTTCTATTTTCAGTTACCGCGCCAAGTATATCGACAGTGTTTTGCTTGTATTCCAGAATCATTACACAGACACTATTGGGTTTGAAATGGGAAATAATTTAAGTAGATATAAGTCCATACGAAAAGTATACAAGCATAATACGGGACAATTTAACAGTAACCTAAAAGAGCAAAAAGCGTTAGAAAAGCAACTATCTAATCTAGGACAAGACCTTGAAGCCGGTAAACTAAGCAAACAAGAATTTAAAAATTATTATGCATCTGAGAAACTAGATGTCGATAAGTTAGTAACCTCTTCACGTTTAGTAAAGCAAACAGTATACGAAGTAGAACCTGATTACATTCGTATTACAAAATATCTGCAGCCATTTTTAGCTACGCTTAAGAAGTAGAATTACATCTACGAATAAATTTAGACGCGGATAAGTACTATCCTAAACTATTTTAAGTCTGCCCACTATTTCTTCTACTTACGCCTACCTTTGCAACCCATGTCCAAAACAGAAGAATCTATAGCTAACCCAGAAGTTAAATCTAAACTTCATCCGCGTAATAAGCACAATACCCGATACGATTTTAAAAAGCTAATCGCTCAAACTCCTGAACTAGGCAATCATGTGGCAGTTAATAAGTACGGTATTGAAACCTTAGATTTCTTTAATTCAAATGCTGTCAAACTTCTTAATCAATCCCTTCTCAAGTTTGATTATGGTATAGATCATTGGGACATCCCAGATGGCTTCCTTTGTCCACCTATTCCAGGAAGAGCTGATTACATTCATTATGCAGCCGACTTACTCTCAAAAGAAAATGATGGTATAATTCCTAAAGGGGCAAGCATTCGATGCCTGGACATTGGTACAGGAGCAAACTGTATTTACCCGATAATAGGTACATGTGAGTATAAATGGTCTTGGGTAGCATCTGAGATTGAACCTAAGTCTATTGCTATGGCCAAGGTTATTTCAAAATCGAATAACCTAAATATTGACCTCAGATTACAATCAGATAGTAAATGTATTTTTGATGGAATTATAGCTGAAGACGAGATTTTTGATCTAACAGTGTGCAATCCACCCTTTCACGCGAGTGAGGAAGACGCAATCTCGAGTAATCTTCGCAAGATTAAAAATTTAAAAGGTAAAAAACCCCAAGAGTCAAATGCCAGTTTCGGCGGGCAACACAATGAGTTATGGTGTAAAGGTGGCGAACTCCGTTTTCTAAAAGATATGATTACCGAAAGTGTTACTTATAAAGACCAAGTTTTATGGTTTAGTACATTAGTGAGTAAGCATGGTAATTTAAAAGACATATACTTCGCGCTCAAAAAAGTAGAAGCTCATAGCGTTGAAACCATCGAAATGGGACAAGGAAATAAAAGCAGTCGTATTGTTGCTTGGTCATTTCATAGCAAAGCAGCAAGAAAGCAATGGCGTAAAATTTAAGTGTTAATTAATCGTAAATTGTGGTTATTAATTGGTTTTAGGTAAGAAATACGATATAATGTCTGACACCATGCCTTATATCTTATGAGTCGCAGCGAATTAAACTGTAAATCACTTGAAAATTTATGGTATAATACATCTACAGATTAGATTCTTAGCCTAATTACATCCAATGCACAAAATAATCCCGTATACTACAGACATTAGTGACATTGCTTTGCCCGAGAAGCTCAATGATCCGTTTGTGGTACCCCAACAACCACATGAACTTGTAAATCGGGCAGTAACTCAACTGCAAGAGCACCTCAAAACCCAAACTGAATGGCAGCACAACTTTGGGCTGGAGGAAGACAACTTAAACAAGCCTGTAGGCAAGATGTTTGGTGTACTGGTAGTACAAACATTAGCTAATGAGTTGGGTTTTCTTGCCGCTTTTAGTGGTAAACTCGCAGATGCCAATCACCACAGCTACTTTGTACCTCCCGTTTTCGATTCGCTAAATGAAAATGAATTTCTAAACCGAGGTATGAGAGCACTCAAGGTTATTAATGAACAACTAAAAGAAATAGAACTAGCAGGCTGTAAAGCTGCGAGCGAATACTTAAAACTCAAAGAAAAACGAAAAGCGCACTCTCAAGCGCTGCAAAACCAACTGTTTGAGGCCTACAAATTTTTAAATAATTCAGGGCATACAAAAACTCCTAATCAGCTATTTGATAACCCACCTGCAGGTGCTGGAGAATGTGCTGCCCCTAAGTTATTACAATATGCATACACACATCATCTTAAACCCTTGGCTATAGCCGAATTCTGGTGGGGTGCTCCCACTAGTTTGGGTAATACTAAGAGAATCCATCAACAGTTCTATCCAGCGTGTGATGAAAAGTGCCGTAGCATTCTGGGTTGGATGATGGATCTACCTTAAAAAACAGTATTCGACCACATAATACCATCAATTAGCACTATTTTGTCTCGTGAGACATCCCAACCTAAAATAGCGCACCAAATTCTTCTGAAGACTTTTTAGCATCTTAAATCCTTCTACTTCCCAATGAAGAGTATTCAACAGAAGTATATCTTTGTGATATTTTGACTTTCAAGATAAAGTTCACCTTAACTCACTAAACTCGATAATTATGATTAAAAATACAACGCATCACCGCAGCAGGGCACAAGAAAGTACAGGTGCAATCCAACGACTTTATGTCACTATGCGTCACTTGTTTAATCGAGGATTTTATAAACCGATGGGCGTTAGTGGCTCTACATTAAGGGAATCATTACTAACTCTTAGACCAGAAATATATGGAAGCATAGCACAAGATAAAGTAGAATTAGCTGGTTTAAATTATGTCATAGACCGATTACCAATAGGTATAGAAGAATGTCGCTACATTAATTTAACGAGCGACGAAGGTTACGAGGGCTCTCATTTTAAAGCGATAATTCCACCTAAAAGGAGAAGAAACTGCTACCGAATAGATGCTGAGCAAATGAATATAGCGATAACTCGTGGTAGATCAGAAATCTATGATATACTTACTCATATTACCTTTCTGTTTATTGAAAGTCATAAGATAATGCGCAGTGTCTTGATAAATGAAGAAGGTGCAGTAAATCGTGATTGGCAAAAACTAGAAGCAGCGATACAACAAAAAATAGCATTAACAAAGGACGAGCAGGAAGTCACGCTAATGCATACCGCAAATATCTTGGGACGCACTTACAAAGAAGTTAAAGATGTTTATGATAATTTTAAAAGTGCCGAGAATCCTGACCGCTTTTTACACATTATTTTTTGGTTAGGTAAACTGGCCTTAGATGAGGAATTATTGCAAACCAAGCGAACAGTAACTTTTAGTGCAGTGCTTAGGGAACGACTTGGCCAACACATACACGGTGAGATGTGGGCTGATAACATTAAGAGAGAATTACACAAACACAATCTACTACAGAGACCCATTCACATTATTAGTGCAAATATGCATAGTGTGCAGAATACACTCTTTGCACCCCAAGCACTTAAAAATAAACTCAAGGACAAAGATAAATTAGGCATCTATGAGGAACTAAGTCGCAGCACAAAGTATAGAGAAACAGTAGCAAAAGTTGCCGAGAAAGAAGGAATGATTTTTATTGCGGATACTAGCGGGACGAATATTGATGTTCAAATTTTTGATACTGCTAAATATATGTCTGGGGAGCTAGCTGAACGATTAAGCAATTCCACAGATGCAGAAAAACCTGTACTTGTTGTAATGGACTACGCTTTTGGAGAACAGGCTTATGAAACTATGGATGAGCTTCTTAAACCCTATAAACCAGACGAAGCTACTGTGATTTATCTAAACGTAGCCTCCATATCTATTATGGGGAAAGCAGGAATTTTAGAAGGAGGAAAGGGTGATATTATGATTCCTTCAGCACATATATTTGAGGGTACAGCAGATAATTATCCCTTTGAAAACGGACTCAACAAGCAAGATTTTGAAGGATTAGATTTAGATGTGTACGAAGGAACAATGATCTCCGTATTAGGAACATCCTTGCAAAATGAAGATTTACTGCGTTACTTTCTTAAAAGTACTTGGGGAGCAACTGGCCTAGAAATGGAAGGAGCGCATTATCAAAAAGCTATTCAAGCTCACTCTAAAATAAGAAAGAGTATTAATCCAAATGTGATAGTAAACTATGCGTATTATGCTTCTGATAACCCGTTAGAAACAGGTAGCACTCTGGCTAGTGGCGGACTCGGAACTACGGGTGTAAAACCAACATATCTAATCACAGAAAAGATTTTAGAGAAGATATTTAAGTAGATTTTATCCTACTAAACATCTTCGAATTGGGTAATTTATACGTTTACGTCTAAACCTAACAAGGCTCAAAACTAGTTATGCTTCCCCTGTTGGTCCAAAGCTCATAGGCGGAAATTGTGGTGCACTCTCTTGCATTTCTATCTCTCCGAACTGAGCTTCAAACTTGCGAATATTCTCATACAAAGCCTGATGAAGTCTCTTGGCATGTTGTGGGCTTAGCAAAATTCTACTTTTAACTTTAGCTTTAGGAACACCAGGTAATAACCGAATAAAATCTATTACAAACTCAGAATTAGAATGCGATATAATGGCTAAGTTACTATATATACCATCTGCTATTTCTTCTGTCAATTCAATATCTATGTGATTTCCTTTAATTGGTTCTGCCATAGTTCAAAACAACGTATTTTTTTACGTAAAACCATACATTACTTGAAACAATTTAAGGTTGAGCTTCAAAGCCTACCATAAAGGTTATTACTACAACAGTCACACCCACATATCTTTAGCTAAACTAAATTTTAGTTCAACAAAAATGGGCTACTAGAAATCTAGTAGCCCATTTGTATCATTGAGAATCTCTTTGTTAGAGATTAGTTAACCGTTTCGGTAGAAGCACTCATTACTTCAGCTTTAGCCGCTTTTAGTAAATCAAACTCCTCTTGAGAACCTACTACTAGGTTTTCATACATTCTAAGACCTGTACCTGCGGGTATTAGATGTCCTACAATTACATTCTCTTTAAGACCCAACATCTCGTCAACTTTACCTGCAATTGCTGCTTCGTTTAACACTTTTGTAGTCTCTTGGAACGATGCTGCTGACATAAAGCTATAAGTACCTAAAGATGCTTTGGTAATACCTTGTAATAGAGGTCCTGAAGTAGCTGGTAAAGCCTCTCTTACCTCAATCACTTTCATATCCTTTCTTTTTAGCGAAGAGTTAAGGTCTCTCAATCTTCTAAGACTGATAATCTCACCTGCTTTTACTTCATTAGAATCTCCAGGTTCCATAACTACACGCTTGTCGTATAATTCATCATTTTCCTCTTTAAACTCTAATTTATCAACCGCAGATCCTTCTAAGAATTTAGTGTCACCAGCTTCAATTACCGCTACTTTTTGCATCATTTGTTTAATGATAACCTCAATATGCTTATCGTTTATACGCACACCTTGTAGACGATATACCTCTTGGATACCATTAACGATATAATTTTGTACCGCACTTATACCTTCGATAGAAAGAATATCTTGAGGTGTAATAGACCCATCAGATAAAGGAGTTCCAGCTCTTACAAAATCTCCATCCTGCACCAATATGTGCTTAGATAAAGAAATAAGATATTTCTTAGAAATGCCTTCTCTTGATTCTATAGTAACCTCTCTGTTACCACGTTTAATACCTCCGTAGGTAACAACACCATCTATCTCAGAAACAACTGCTGGATTAGAAGGATTACGTGCTTCGAAGAGCTCCGTTACCCTTGGAAGTCCACCGGTAATATCGCTCGTTTTACCTACAACTCTAGGAATTTTTGCGATAATGGTACCCGCAGATACTTTCGCTCCGTCTTCTATAGAAAGGTGAGCTCCTACTGGAACGTTCAGTTCCTTAAGTACTTCTCCTGCTTTGCCAACTATGTGAACAGCTGGATTTACTTTTTTATCTCTAGAGTCCGTTACAACCTTTTCTT
>CAMDCQ010000118.1 GCA_945890595.1 Chitinophaga pinensis | reverse complement strand
AAACCTCAAAAGGACTGAGTCACATAGGTAGGATTCGGTCTACGGACAATCACGATCAAATTATAATGTGGCTGCAACAAACCAATGAAGTCCTGCAGATTATAGAAAAGGGTGATTTATCTTTCTCATTGGCATTGGATTTTGACTTACAAGAAAAAGCAGCTAGATCCATAGGGTTTTTTTATGAGATAGAAGATATCAAAAATATTCAATCCTTGTTATTGGTACTTCAACGCGTTTTGGTTTTCTTAGAAGCTAAAGCAAGTGATTATCCTAATATCGCTACACTTTTTCAAGGTATTGCACCCGATTTTGAGTTAATCACCGCGATAGATCAGATTATTGGCCCCGATGACGAAATAAAGCCAGGCGCTAGCAAGGCGCTACAAAAAATAGTAAATGAGATTACTAAGGCTGAACGAGAAATCATACGCAGTTCAAATAGTCTATTTAATAATGCAAAAGAAAAAGGATACTTAGGGGATACAGAGCTAGGTATAAAAAATGGACGAGTGGTATTACCGGTTCTTTCTGAACACAAACGAAAGATTAACGGACTTTTTATCGATCAATCTGGCACAGGGAAGATTTCGTACATAGAGCCCATCGAGTTAGTAGGTTTAAACAATGCACTGGCAGAGCTTCATATCAAAAAGCGTCAAGAGATAGTAGTAATCTTAAGATCTCTTACCGCTCGAATCGTAGTTTACTTGGAAGATATAAAGCTCGGTGTACAGCGCTTGGGGGCGTTTGATTTCATACGAGCAAAGGCTCGTTTGGCAAGTGAATGGAGTTGTGTATTGCCAAGTATAGGCGAAGATACTCGGGTAAAAGCAGCAAAACATCCCTTGTTGGCAGACCGTTTGCGTGCAGAAAATAAAGAAATTATTGCCTTGGACTATGAGTTACATGCAGACCAGCGTCTTATTGTTATCTCGGGCCCTAATGCCGGTGGAAAGTCCGTGTCGCTTAAAACCGTTGGTCTACTTCAATATATGTTGCAATCGGGTTTTTTAGTTCCTTGCTCTGTGGTCAGTACGTTCCACTTGTTTGAGAATATTTTTATTGATATTGGAGATGATCAAAGTATTGAATCTGACCTTAGTACGTATAGCTCTCATCTTAAGGCCGCCAAGCATATCATAAATTTCAGTAGTTCGGATACCATGGTGCTAATGGACGAGATTGGTACGGGTACAGATCCTATGTTTGGAGGCCCAATGGCCGAGGCTGTATTAGAAGAAATACAAAAGAAGGGCGCATACGGTATTATCACTACTCACTTTAGTAATATCAAGGCCAAAGCTGAGAAGTTAGACGGCGTAATAAATGCCGCCATGCTTTTTGACGTGGAAAATCTAGTACCGCTTTATAAGTTACAATTGGGGCAGCCTGGAAGTTCGTTTGTGTATGAGGTTGCTGCAAATATTGGATTGAATAAAAAATTAATTAAGCGTGCTAAACAATTAACCAATACCAAGCAGTATGATTTGGATGCACTTTTAGCGGAGGTGCAAACCAGAAATGAATTAGTTTCACAAAATCAAGCTGAACTTAGTCAAAAACTGGCAGATGCTAAGAGCATAGAAGTAGAATACAGACTGCTTAAAGAAAGTCTAGAGGCGCAAAAGAAAGATATAATGGCCCAAGCAACCGCCCAGGCGAACGATATCATTAAAAGTGCCAATAAGGAAATCGAAAAAACTATTCGAGATATTAAGGAAGCGGGAGCTGATAAGGTTAAAACACTGAAAGTACGTGAAAAACTGCAAGCGCAGGTTTCGTCTGATATACCTGTTGTAGAAAAAGTGCTTTCTAATCTAAAAGTGGGTGATACGGTTCAATTGAATAATACAGAATCAGTAGGTGAAATTATAGAGATAAAGAGGGATAAAGCCATTTTGCAGGTAGGAGCGATGACGACCAGTACTAAGTTGCAAAATCTTACCAAAGTTGGTGCTCAACATGCCAAAAAAGTAAAAAAGTATATTAGTTCATCTTCTTATAACGAAAAACAGTCTTCGTTTAAGTCTGAGAAAGACATACGTGGCATGCGCACGATGGATGCGCTCACCGAGATGGACACATGGATAGACAATGCATTAATACTAGGCGTAGGAAGTTTACGCGTACTTCATGGCAAGGGAAATGGTATACTGAGATTGGAACTACGTCGGCATTTAAAAGGTCATCCCTCTATTCAAAAAATAACCTATGAGCATGTGGATTTAGGTGGTGAAGGAATCAGTATAATTGAGTTAAAGTAAAATGAATCTGGTGGCTTTCTTTTTTTTGAAACCCCAGTGAAATTTAATCAGAGGTATCCCGAATTATTTAAAGACCTTTGCACCGTGCTTAATCAAAATACACTTAACCATGAAAATGACTACGCATTTACAGTAAAATGAAACAAATATTTAAATACGGGGATACCAAGGAATATTATAGAGTAGTAGCAAAAGGAGATGTTGCCAAATTTAATGGGGTAGTAGTGCATCCTTATTACGCCACGTTTGCGCTAGCCCGAGATGCCGAATGGACATGTAGATTATTTGTACTTGATATGAAAGAAATTGAGGAAGAGGGTATAGGTACGTATGTTAATATTCAGCATAAAGCACCTGCAAAAATTGGTGATGAAGTTCGTTTTATCGCAACCTTAAAAAGTGTGAATATTAACGAGGTAGTTTGTACGTTCACCGCTAAAGTAGGTAATAGGCTAATTGCTGTGGGTGAAACTGGGCAGAAAATATTAGATGCAGATCAATTAGAATCACTAGAAAGGACGGCGAACAGTGGCTAAAAAAAAGGAACGAGATACCAGTATTACCAAAAACAGGAGAGCTTCTTTTGAATTTGCGCTTGAGGAACGATATGAAGCTGGGATTGTGCTTACGGGTCCAGAGATCAAATCCATTCGCGCTAAAAAAGTAAGTATTAGTGAGGCCTATTGTTATATCGATAGCAAAGGTATTCTCCGGATAAAAGGCATGCGTATTTCAGAATTTAAAAATGCCGGTTATATGCTGCAAAATCCTGACCGTGAGAAATTACTCTTGTTGACCAAAAATGAACTCAAAAAAATCAACAATAAACTTAAAGATCAGGGAAATACTATTGTGCCTATTGAAGTATTCATTTCACCAAAGGGTTTTGCCAAAGTAGAAATTGCGATTGCACGAGGTAAAAAGTATCACGATAAGCGTGAAAGCTTAAAAGATAAGGATGTACAACGCGAAATAAGCAGGTATCAATAGTTCGAAAAAAATATAAAATCATCGGTGACAACTAAACTCACGGATTATATTTGCACCTGATAAAAAAGAGTATTAAACCACAATTTTTACTCTTGCAGAAGTAGACACATTACCTTCATATCTACTTCATATTCATTGAATACCACAAATTAATTGCTCACGTGGTGAAATTGGTAGACACGCCAGCTTGAGGGGCTGGTGTCCGCTTAGGACGTGCTGGTTCGAATCCAGTCGTGAGCACTTTTTGGTAAAAACAGAGAGTATATGTTTTATCCATCAAACTAACATTTTTTTGCTGCGATTCTGTCCATTTTCATGTGGTAAAACTACGCGCAGTAATTGCTATTTTATTACAGTATTCTACCATTTCGCGGTTTGGTATTTATTCGTTCAACGTAAATTAGGGTATGGTATTTATTATTTAATCGTAATATTGCAATGAATAAATAATGGGAGTAACGCGGACAGATATATTTACTGACAATCAAAACGAGATAGCAGCAATAGCCAAAGTACTTGGTCATCCTGCACGCATTGCCATACTGCAGCAAATTGCGATGACTCAAGGTTGCGTCTGCGGAGACTTGGTGAATGAAATTGGACTTGCTCAAGCCACTATATCTCAGCACCTTAAGGAGTTGAAAAACATGGGCATATTACAAGGAACCATAGAAGGTACAAGCGTATGCTACTGCATTAATCCCATTAAATGGCAAGAAATAAAATCTTCTTTAGAACACTTTTTTAACCTTAAAATAGACCAAATAGATGGGTGTTGCTGACTTCTCGATACAAAACAGGCATTCCAGTTTCAATCCAACGGGCAACCATTTGGTGAATACGAGGGAAGAAATCGAAGATGGATTTGGAATGAAAATCACCTACCCATAACTAAAAAACATCATGAAAATATCACAGCTTCAAGAAACACTAAAAACGATGGACGAGGTTCCCTTTGTGCTACCCAACGGAACTTTTGTGCCCGCTCACTGTCACCTTACCGAAATAGGCTTAGCTACTAAAACATTTATAGATTGCGGAGCGAAAAAACACCAAGATAAGAAAGTACTGCTTCAATTATGGACCAGTGTAGATACCGACCACAGACTGAAGGCTGAGAAGTTCTTGAACATTATCAACTCATCTCTTCCGCTTTTTGAAGGGGAGGATTTGGATGTAGAAGTAGAGTACCAAGTGGCTGATACAGTGGGAAGGTTTGCCTTGGACTTTGATGGAACTAAGTTTACCTTACAAGGAACGAAAACAGACTGTCTAGCGACTGAGTTGTGTGGCATAGATGCAATAAAGGATAGAACAAGAAAGAGTTTATCTTCTTTAGGAGATAACACAGTAGCGTGTACTCCTGGTGGAGGATGCTGTTAATTTTAGATGTTTTTTCGTTGATGTAAACTATCCTAACAAGAATAATCCATTAAAACAAACATGAACAACGCGTTATCTGAATTTATTAAACAGCTTGAAATGGATGCACTTGCTCCAGAAAGACTGCTTCAGTTGGACCCACTAATCCACTTTATACAAGCTAAGAAGGATGCAAATGAATTCATCCATCTTCATTTTATTTGCACGCACAATAGCCGAAGAAGTCATTTATGTCAAGTGTGGGCACAAACGATGGCCGCCTATTTTAACGTAAAAGACGTAACATGTTACTCCGGCGGAACAGAAGCAACGGCTGTTTATTCGATGATTATACAAACATTCGTTACCACAGGTTTTAAGGTGCTAGTGTCGGATGATAGTCCTAACCCCTTGGTTACCTTACACTATTCAGATGTAATGCCGCCGATGCACTTGTTTTCTAAGACTTACGACGATGCGGTGAATCCGTCTTCCCATTTTGCTGCGGTAATGACGTGTGACGACGCAGACGCAAATTGTCCCATAATTCCAAATGCAACTCGAATTTCGGTCACTTATAACGATCCCAAGGCAAGTGATGGGACAGCCGAACAAGCGCAGGTGTACGCAGCTCGAAGTAAGCAAATTGCTACAGAGATGAAATATGTATTTGCTCAGTTGAAATGAAAAAATACCACGATGTTTTTGGAGAATTTATAGGAAGTTCTTTGATGGTTTTTATGGGTTGTGGGTCGGTAGCTATTGCAGTACTGTATTACCCATTATCACTTTGGCAGGTAGCTCTGATGTGGAGTGTTGCTGTGACATTGGCTATTTATACGGTAAAAGGATTTAGTCATGCACATTTAAATCCAGCAGTAACCTTAGCAATGGCTATTTCGCAAAAAACAAAATGGCTCAATGTACCGATGTATTTTTTAGCTCAATTAGCGGGTGCCGTATTCGCTTCTTTTGTTTTGTATGCTCTGATTAACAAAGATCTACAGGCATTTGAACACGCACAAGCACTGGTGAGAGGAGAGGTTAACTCGTACCATTCTGCGGTCATGTTTGGTGAGTTTTTTCCAAATCCAGGATATGAGTCTTCGCTTCAAGTTTCCTCATTAAAAGCGGGTGTTGCAGAGGGCATTGGAACGTTTGTGTTGGTATTGGTTATTTTTATACTCAGTGCTAAAGAGTGGCGCTTTCATAAATGGGTACCTGTGCTTATTGGCTTGTTGGTAGGAGGTATTATACTGTGCTTGGCTCCTTATACACAAGCAGGTATCAATCCAGCACGCGACTTCGGACCACGCTTGGTGGCGTATTTTAGCGGTTGGGGTGAAGCGGCGTTTCCTGCAGTGCGTTGGAGTTTTTTTACGGTTTATATAGTGTCGCCCATGTTGGGTGGAGCTGCCGCTGCGTTCTTGTTTAAGAGAATAATGAGCATGCGCTAATTTTATTCTATTTTTGTTTCATCCTTATGAGATTTTATCCCTTAGCTATTTTTCTTGGCTTTACATTCACGGGACTTGCGCAACTAGACAGCGCACATATCGAGTTATTTGTAAATGCTCCTTTTAGTAATGCTGATTTTAGTGTTCCTCAAGAAATAGGGGTTAAATTAAGCAAAAAAGAGAAGCCCATTCAGTTTATGGTGGCCTACAGTAGGCTTTCCCAAAATAATAATTGGATTCAATACTTTGACGAGGCCAATCAGTATTGGACGTTTAACAGTTTGGTTTTACATAATCATTCAAAAGACAATCCGGCTCTTGGTAAGTCTCAGGTGATTAAAACAACATCCAACGGGATACGTTTTGGGCTAAGTACCGAAAAAAAATCTGAATTATTTACGCTTTTTGGTTCAGTGTCTATCCATACGTTTTTTAATAAAATAGCCATTGCTGAAAATAACTACACCTGTTTTGTTGAAACGGACTCACTATCTTCGGGTTTGTGGGGAAGACAAACCATATTGCAAGGCACTTTTTTAACCCCAAGATCAATGCAATACAACTCCATAGTTCCGGTGTTTAATGGTGAGTTGGGAGCGGTATTTACGATGAATGAGCACTTTAAACTCATTCCTAAGCTCAATTTTAGTTTGTATCCAGATGATACTCGAATTCGTTATGGTTCACTGTATAACAGGACGAACAATTTGGAGTCGAATGTGCGTTTAGCCATTCAATTATCCTACATTTTATAATTGTGGATTGATATCCTAATTTAGTTTTTACGAAATAACCTTTCTTTGCTGCAAAATGAGCAAAAGAGAAAAACTTCTTGAACAGTTAGAAGCCAAGTTTAGTGCAACGGGTCAGGACTTAGATACACACCTAGAAGGCTTACTAGCAGCTAATTATATTACCTATTGGGATTACATTAAGACTGATGCCCTGTTAAGTTTACAGCAGCAGCGCACCTCATATCCTGACGAGATGGTGTTTATAATGTATCATCAAGTGAATGAGTTGCTTTTTAAAATGATGCTTTGGGAAATAGAACAAGTATCTAAAAATCAAAATCTTACAGTAGACTTTTTTGCTGAAAAACTATACCGCGTGAGTAGGTATGTGGATGTATTAGCTTCGTCATTTGAAGTGATGGGAGATGGCATGAGTATGGATCAGTACCAAAAATTCAGACATACGCTTACACCAGCTAGCGGATTTCAAAGTGCTCAATATCGAAAAATCGAATTTGCGAGTACTGAACTAATTAATCTAATTGATAACAGATACAGAGCAACTATTGATAGAAATACGCCTTATAGCC
>CAMDCQ010000117.1 GCA_945890595.1 Chitinophaga pinensis | reverse complement strand
CACCTCAGGATCATCTTCTTCCGTCATATTCATAAGCTCTTGCGTACGATCTAAACCTGCCAGTGCTTCTGTGAGTTGACTGCCAATATTGCTCATTTGAACAATAGGTGCTATCATAAATCCTAAAAAGAGCGTGAAAGAAACAAAATCACCATTGGTCATGGTATTTTGCATCATAAAATAACCTCCCATACCCATGATACCTGCAGATGCAAGTCCTAATAAAAAAGTAGATGAGCTGGTCATAAGCGAGGTAGCTGTCAAACTCTTCTTCACATTAAGAAACAGACGTTCAACGCCTTCCTCAAATGTTTTATTCTCTTGCTCTTCAGCATTAAAACCTTTGATAACACGTACACCATTTAGTGTTTCGGTAAGTCTTCCAGTGACATCTGCGCTTATCTTTCCGCGGTCTCTAAAAATAGGTCTGATATAGCCAAATGCCTTCAACGCAATAAATCCAAAAAGGCCAACAGGTAAAAAAACAAACAGGGTCATCAAGGCATTTATTTTTAATAAGAAAACCAACGCAACGATTGCCGTTATACTTCCACCTATAAGTTGCACCAATCCTGTTCCTACCAAATTACGTACACCTTCTACGTCATTCATCACTCTGCTTACCAATGCCCCCGACTTATTATTGTCAAAAAAGCTGATCGGTAGGGTTAGTAATTTACGTTGTACTTGAGCTCTAAGAATTGAGATTAGACGCTGTGCTTCCACACTTAGTATCTGCGTAAGTGCAAATGATGTAACGGATTGTATTAAAATGGCACCTCCCACAAAAGCCAAAACATTCCACAAATCACTTTTAATGCCAGAAGGCACTACTTCATCTAGTAAATTTTTAGTCTCATACGGAAGCACTAATCCGGATAAACTTCGAATAACGATTAGAACCAGACCCAACGAAAGGATTTTTCTGCGTGGCCATATATATTCATTAAACGCCCACTTGAGCGACACTTTTTTCTTACTCATCGCCCCATAAAAGCTAAAAGCAAGCCAAATAGAAAGTGTGACTTAACGGCAGAGTTTAGTACAACTCACTAAGTGAAATTTACGGTGTAATGGTAAAAGCAGCGGTAGTAAATTCAAAAATTCGGCCATCGGTATTCTCAAATTTTACGCGAATAGTCATTTCTTGCTGCACCTCTGGTGCTTGATGCATAGTTAGATGTAAAACAACAGGCGTCCCAACCACCATTTGCAGTACCGCATTTCGAAATGCTTCGTCATTCGTTATAGGAACGGAACCAATCCCTACGTAATTGTCACACAAGCTAAAAAGAGACGTTAAATCTTGTGTTCCATTAGCCGAAACACCCTCAACACGTATTCTCCTCAAATCCCAACAAACAGGAAAAGAAGGGGCGACTATAGCGTACGCGCTAAAATTACTATAGGTACTGTTGTTTGAAATCAGTTCTGGCTTCCCATAAAAACGAATAACTAGTTTCGAATAATTCACTTCGCCTCCAGAATCTACTTCTAAAAGAATGCCATTATCTACTTGCAAAAGGCTCGCATCTTGTAAAATCCCTGTAACCGACATATGGGTTTTTCGATCACATTTATCCGTAGATAGGGGTTCTTGCTTACATCCATACTCTAACGCTGTAAGTCCGATTATGAAGAATAGGATAAGTACATTTCGTTTCATAATTTATGGTTTTACTAGAATGGGTGCTGTGGTTGTCTCAAAAATTCGTCCGTCTGTAAGGTAAAAAGATATACGAAAGGATTGCACTTGAACTTCATTGGGTGCCTTTAGAATGCTAAACGTAAAGTATTCATCTGAATCCAACAGGTTGTTGAGCATAATACGGTTAGTTGGTTCACTCCAATCTAAGGCTAGTTCTTCGTGATAATAATTAGTACTCATAATGATAGAATCCAAATCCGTTTCTTGACCATTGATAATTTGCACTACGTGCAGAGAATCAAGTTCCCAGTCGTTTATATCGATAGGTGAAGGACATGGCTCTGCAAAGGTCGAAGTCCCAAAATCGTGATTTTTTGGGTTGTAGGAAATTAGTTCTCTAAGGAGTTTTACATGTATTCGAAACTTGTCAAATGCCACGGTATCTCCTGATTTATACAAATCCCAACTAGCATTTACCGTTTCTTTAAGACTAAGAATATCTGTAGTATCAACACCCTTTATAGTGTAGCTCCTGTCTTTATAATCGCCGCCGCATCCTCTATTATTGGGGAAGCAGCTCCAATCCAGCATAACGAAACCGAGTAAGCCTATGATTGATACTATTGTTCTATTCATATTTAAAGTGTAATTTTTAGGAAGTCGCTTGTTGTTTCAAAAATAGACCCATCTTTATTAAATAATTTAAATGTGTATTTAGAGAATTGGTTGTTGGCCAATGCATTTTTTGGTTTCAACACAATTTCACAAAAACCTGTAAAAAATTCATTGTTGTTAAGTGCTCCTATAGCCTCGTTAACCTCTAGGTTATCCATAAAAAAAAGATGCGTTATTTCTGTATTGTTTCTAAAAATCTGCATAGAATCTGGTCTGTAATCGCACTCAGGCGCAGGCATTGCCCATGCAGAATAATTTGAATTAGCGTTTTTAGTAATACGCTCGGTTTCTAGTCCTACCCACAATTCAGCCTGGTAATACGGTAACTCATTTATGGGTACAAAAGCAGGGTCATTGCCTATTATTTCGTACATTACGGCTTTCCCAATGCCTATCACATGAAACTTTGACCCACCTCCACCACCTATATTTGTTTTGGTACAGCTCCAATCCAGCATTACCAACCCTATCAATCCAAAAAGTAAAAGTATGTTTCGTTTCATTGTATTTCGTCGATTTGGTAGATGGCGGAATGTTTATTTACGGTGTTATGATAATAGGATCTGTGGTGGTTTCGAAAACGTTCCCGTCGGAGTCAAAGAATTGAATGATGTATGTTTTCTCGGATATTTTAGTTGGCCGTTTCAGCATAACAAGATGACACCTGTCGTCATAGCTTATAATAGTTTGAATATTTTTCAAAAAAACATCTGTATCGGTAAATGGAATTTTACTTCCAACGCTAGATATCATTCCAAATTGATCACTCACATTACTAGACTGTGCATTTTCCGTTTCTAAAATTTTGACAGAATCAATAGTGGTTTGTTGCAAATAAAAAGGTCCAACACAATCCGCATATGCCGAGAATCCAAGTCCATTACTAAGATGATGAACCATTCTGTTTTCAAGATAAATAGCCATTCGTACTAAGCTATAATTAACGGTGTCTCCCGAACTCAAATCGTTTGTATATACTCCAACAGAATCTGTTTTAACTACCAAATTTGAAATATGGGCTAGCTTAACCTTATATGCCTTAGAGTCTCCACATTTTTTATAACAGCTCCAATCCAGCAAACACAGGCCACCGAGGAATATAAAAAGAGATAGGTATCGCAGCATAACACAACAAATATCGAAATAAATAATGAACGCACACCACGGCTGCGTCAACTTACCGTCACTTACGCTATCACCTCACCGCCGCGCACTCGTTGGAAAGCACTTACTACCTCCGCATGATGCGGTGTGTTTTTAATGAAGAACCGTACGATCATCGCTTTTTCTTCTTCGGTCGCTTCCAATTGGTTCAGAATATTGAGCAGGTGCATTTTCATATGACCTTGCTGTATGCCTGTGGTAGTAAGGCTTCTAAGTGCGGAGAAGTTTTGTGCTAGACCCACTGCGGCACTTATCATCATAAGTTCTGCCGCACTTGGGTTGCCCATCATTTGATGCGCAAATTTTACCATAGGATGTAATCCCGTAATACCACCCACTGTACCCAAAGCTAAAGGCACTTCTATCCAAAATTTAAATTGACCATCGCTCATATCTGCATGGGTCAAACTACTGTATCTGCCATCCTTACTTGCATAAGCATGTGCACTCGCTTCTATCGCTCTAAAGTCGTTTCCAGTGGCCAGAATTACAGAATCGATACCATTCATAATACCCTTATTGTGTGTTACTGCACGATAAGGCTGTGTTTCGGCAATGCGTACCGCAGTTGTAAATCGCTCGGCAAACGCCTGAGGTGACATATCTGTACCCTCTACCATTTGTGCTATGGGGCAGCTTACCTCTACTTTTACCAGGCACTTAGGCGTATAGTTACTTAAAATGCACATCACTACTTCAACTTCATTCACCGCAAGAGAAGCATTCGCTATTTCACTTTTTAGTACATCTGCAAATTTCTCTAAGCATGAATTAATAAAATTAGCACCCATACTGTCACAGGTTTCAAACTCAGCTTCTAGTTGATAATAATGCGGGATATCCGCTGTTTTATCTACTAACTGTATGGCTAGTATTCCTCCACCACGCTTGCGCATATTGGCTGTTATACCATTTGATTCGGTATAAAATTTGGGTACTATTCCTGCTATATATGAAGTTAAATCATCTGTATTATCCCCTTTCCATAAAAAGTGAACATGGCCTATTTTGGTAGTACTTTTTACTGTGGCTTTAAAACCACCTTTATCAGCCCAAAAGTTAGCAGACTTTGCCGCCGCCGCTACTACCGAACTTTCTTCGGTAACCATGGGCACGGTATATTCCTTCCCGTTTATTAAGAAATTAGGAGCAATACCCATAGGCATATAGAAGTTAGATACGGTGTTTTCTATAAACTCATCGTGAAGCTTTTGTAATTTTTCATCGCTATGCCAGTAGCTCACAAGCACTTCTCGTGCTTTCTCTTCACCTTTAAAATAGTTGGCAATTAGCCACTCTATTTTAGCCTCCTTAGTTAATTTACTGAATCCCTTAATCATTTATCTTAATGTCAAATAGGTTTTAGCTAATTGATATCCTTTTAACTGTAACTCAACATATTCTTCCAGCTCATCATAGCTTCCTCTTGCATGTTTTAAAAAGGCCGAAGCTTGTCCGTAAATGGCATTTGCGTCTATACGCTGGGTGTGATAGTATCCATCCATGAAATCTTTAACGCCACCGCTTATGATGATATCTGCTTTTTTATTATTTTTACCTAATTCTTCTGCTAGACAATTATAAAATCCAACCATCTCTTTAGCGGTGTGCCCCCATTCAGCTACCTTATCATATGCCTCATGCCGCATTTCTGAGCTGCGATGCATTTCTAGTTTGCTAAAATTAGTACCTCCATGTGCACCAAAATCTATAGCTGCAAGCGGTAACTTCATCAATGCTCTCAAACTATTAGGCCCAAATCCTTGACCTACCTCTTTTACGATTATCTTAAGATCTAATTCCAGTGTTTTTTGGATGATTTCTAGCGGAGATGTTTTAAAAATATCACCTTCAGGCTGCAACCATTCTTGTAGCGGATTCACATGAATAATAAGTCCATCCGTCTCTGTTCGCTTAATTAATTCAGAGATTAAATACTCTTTACCTGCGTCAAAAAGCTCTTCAATCTGAGCAACTCCAAGATTTGCATACAAGGGGAAATCACCCATTTCTTTACGAAGTTGAAAATCCGAAAGATATTCATCGTCATGTAAAATTATTCTGCAACTTCCTAAGCCCATACCCAGTCCGAATTGGCCACAAACTCGTGCTAAATTTCTGTTTATGGTTCCGGCTTCTTTTGTGCCGCCTGTCATGCTGCTCACCCAAAGTGGTGCATTCATTTGCTTGCCTGCAAATAATACTTTTTCTAGGTCGCCTTTAGGATGTGCACTAAAAAGAGGTTCGTAGTAAAACCGATTATCTTGGTTTGCCACCACAGACTCAAAAGCCATTTCAATGTGATCTTTCTTACGATCGGATGTTTCTGTATGTCCCACGGGTGCGAATTTAATGATAAGTTAAGGAGTACAACAGTTAAAGGGGGAAAGTGTTGTATGGCCAACTTAACCTGATGCTGCTACAATGCCCCAGATACTTAGCTTCCTAAAGTGGCATAGACCATACACTTCAAGCGACTTCTTCTTCCGAGTTGCTCTAATTCCACTTTGAAGTAACAACTTCCCTTTTGCCCTTCACTAGTAAGCTGATCGCGGTAAGCACTAAGCATGGCTAGCTTCTTTTTGCCCTTTCCCTCTACAATTACCTCGTTAACCATGTGATTCGTAAATGTGAGTCTGTAGCTATACCCTCGGGTGTTTTGCCATACTAATTTTTTAACGGTAATCATTCCATGTGTGCACGAAGAATCGGGAAAGACGATAAGTAAATCTCTAGAGTCCCATAGCTCGCACGGGCGATGAATAGTATCAGTTTCCCATTTTTTTTGATAGTGATTAATGGTGGTTTCCTCTTGAGCCATCAGCCAACTGTTCATTATCAAAAAAACTGAAATTAGAAAAAATCGCATAAAAAAAATCCCTAGGCACAAACCTAGGGATTTAATAGTATTAGATTGAATTTATTATCAATTATTCTCCAGTAACCACGGTTACCACACGAGATATTAAAAGACCTGATTCTATTTTTTGATCTACCGTTGAAATTTTGGTAATTCCACCATTTTCAGCAGCTTTCTTTATAGATGCATCGCCACCATCAAGTGCAAATCCAAAAAGAACTCTGTAACTTGATTTACCTACTTTACCACCATCCGGATTATCTGTTACGAAAAGCGGACCACTTACGCTACAAGCGGTTATAGACATAATGAACAAACCTGTGAATAGTGCCTTTGTTATATTTTTAACCTTCATATTATTTTAATTCTGTTCCTGTTACAATTATTTTAACTTGAGTTATAAAACCATAGTTTGATGTCTTCACATCTACGGTTGCTATCTTATCAATATTTCCGTTTTTAGCTGCTTCAATAAGACCAAAGTTTTTGTTGGTAGAATACAACGCCTGCTCTAGATTTGGACCAGCCGATGTTCCAAAAATAAGTGTAGTTTTTGAGGTCCCAACAGCATCTCCAATCTCGTTATTTGTTACTGCAAATGGTCTAGTAACGGTGCAAGAGGTGACAAAAAATGCAGCCCCTATCAAAAGTAATATTTTAATATTTTTCATAATTATTCGCCTGTTACTGTTGTTTTAACTTTTGGAAAAATAAGTATTTGGGTCATTTTGAACTCTGCAATTCCGACTTTTGAAATATTGCCATTTTCCTTTGCCTTTTGGAATGAGAAATCTAGGTCTTTCGTCATTAAACCTCCAGACGCAACTCCAACTTTTGAGCCTACAGGATTATTTGTAACCTGGGCGGTGTGTGCCACTACGCAAGAAGAGAAGAGACTTCCCATTGCAAGCACCATTACTATTGTTTTAAAATTCATTTTGATAAATTAATTTACTTGATAAAACAAAAATAAAGTTTTTATCGAATTACCAAAACTTTTTGTGAGGCTTGCAGCCTTCACAGCTTTTTGAAGCTACTATAAAATTCAATATTACTCTCCTGAGAAGTGAAAATTTCCAGAATAGAAGCAGTTTTGCGTTCCAATAAATTATCCATACCCAGTGCAAAAGAACCTAGTGTATCACCTTT
>CAMDCQ010000116.1 GCA_945890595.1 Chitinophaga pinensis | reverse complement strand
GATGTAGGTTTGAATATCGTCTACCGTAGCAAACGCATCAGCAAGCTGAATACGCGGTGAAGTACCAAGGGTCTCATCTAGAGGAGGTCCTACGAAGATGTAGTGAAGTCTAGATTTCTTCTCTAGTTTCTCTACCTCAGTAGCCTGTGGCAACTTTGTTCGTATTTTCATTTCTCTATCTCTCATCTTGGTAGCTACCATGAAAAAGAATAAAAGCATAAATACGATATCTGGTAACGCTGAAGTATTAATAGCTGGGGTGGATCTTCCACCATCTTTTTTAAATTTTGACATTTTACTTCACTCCTATATTTACTGGTTCCGCTTCTGATAACTTTTTAGGATACTTTGCTTTAACATCCTTTATCTTATTTTCTTCTCTTTCTGGACTTAATTCAGAATAACTCTTCCCATACGCCCTCAAAGAATACTCATCACGCACTTCATTATATGCAGCAGTAAGTTCATTATAAACCTGTACATACATTTTATACGAAGTCCCTCTATCATTTTTCAATGAAACGATGGCTTTAGTTGATTTGCTCGACAGGTTAGGATTTCTACCCTCATTAGTAAGGTGATCTTTACACTTTTGCTTCAACTTATCAATAGACATAACATCTCCTTCTACCAAAAGTAAATCTGCCGAGTTCACTAAAACTTCTAAAACTTCTCGTTTTTTCTGTTGCGAATTCTCTGGTGGCGTTTCGGATATTGGTGGCATAGCAACCTGCAAGCCAGTAGGAATATCCATTGTAGTTGTTACCAAGAAGAACACCAATAGCAAGAAGGCGATATCTGCCATCGAACCGGCGTTAATTTCTGGTATATCTCTTCTTCTCTTTCCCATGTTATATTAATCTCTAAATAAGGAGATGCCTTCTGAAATTAGGATGGAGCCAACTGCCGCGAATGTTAAAAATGCAGATAAGTAAAGTCCCATATCTATCCTTTTAGACACCACTTTTGACGTCACACCGTATTCCTCATAACTTGGAGATAGATTTCCTGGAGCAACCACATAACAAATTAAACAAGCTAATGCAACAGACCCAATGGTAATAAGCATTTTTTTGGCATTTGAAGGGTTTTCAATAAGAAATTTACCTGTAGAGAAAATGATGGCGATAAGGCCTATTACGCCTAATCCCAAGACAATATAGAGTCCCATTTCAGCTCCTTCATAATCTTTGCCACTCAAAATCATGCCAAAGAATATAAGAACGAGTACTACTACTATCGCGTAGTATATTATTTTCCCGTATTTACCCATTATCCTTTTATTACGTTGTTTTTAACTAAGATGTCTATCAATGAGATAGATGCATCTTCCATTTTATTTACTATAGCATCAACCTTAGAAGTAATAAAGTTATAGGCTATTTGAAGAATAATTGCAACGATAAGACCTGCTACTGTTGTAAGAAGTGCAACCTTAATACCTTTTGCAACTACTGCTGGAGAAATATCACCTGCAGCCTCAATAGCGTCAAATGCATCAATCATACCAATTACTGTTCCCAAGAAACCAAGCATCGGTGCAAGAGCTATAAAAAGCGCTAACCAAACTAATCCTTTATCTAACTGTCCCATTTGAACAGAACCGTAGCTAACTACAGATTTCTCAACAATATCAATCGAACCTTGATCTGATCTGTCTAATCCCTGATAGAATATGCTTGCTACTGGACCTCTTGTGTTTCTGCATATTTCTTTTGCACCTTCGATGTTACCCGCTGCAACTTGCTCTTCAATTTGAGCTACAAACTTATCCGTGTTAATACTCATCCAAAATAAAGATATGATACGCTCAATTGCGATAGCTAATCCTATTATAAAACAGATTAATGGAAGTGACATAAAAAATGCGCCACCTTCAATAAACTTCTTTTTAAGTACTTGTATCCCAGATTCTTCAACAACCACTTCTGGCGCCTATGCGGCAGCTTCTGTGGTTACTTCATTTGAATCTGTAACGGCGGATGAGTCCATACTTGCAGGTGCTGCTGAATCTGTTTGAGCGAATACTGATTGAACATTCAATGTCATTATACATAATAACATTACTAACGATGTGATTTTTTTCATTTTAATTTAAGGCTTATTGCGAATTGCGGACAAAAATAGAAAAAATTAGGCACCTAAAGCATGTTACCCCCTTTTTTTAATTTTAATCCTTTGTTATTTTAACTCGAAAGTCATCTTTTAAAGTATAATATTTTTTATCCGTTATAAAAACAACCATTTTCGCTTTACCAAAGGGAAATTATGGCTAAAACTAAGAAAGTATACATCTGCTCAAACTGCGGAAGCAATTACGCCAAAATGATGGGGAAGTGTTTTTCGTGCGGAGAGTTTAATACAATAACGGAGGAAATAATAGACCACCCTAAGGCTACTATGATGAATCTGAATGATATAGATGGTGTTGTAACTCCCATTATTCATGTAGATGCCATCGAACTAAAAAGACTTAAAGCTCCAGGTATTGAACTCAATAGAGTATTAGGTGGCGGAATAGTACCTGGCTCCGTTATCTTATTGGGTGGAGAACCAGGTATCGGCAAGTCTACGCTTTTGCTTCAAACCGCTTTACGCATGAATAAATCGGTACTGTATGTAAGTGGCGAGGAAAGTCTAAACCAGATAAAAATGCGTGCCGACAGGATTGGTATAACCAATGAAGAGTGTCTTTTGCTTAACGAAACGTGTGTTGAAAATATAGTTCAACGTATGAAAGAGGTAAAACCCTCCTTTGTAATCATAGATTCTATACAAACCATGTTCAGTAAGTACTTAGATTCTACGCCGGGTACTATTTCGCAAATTAGAGAAAGCAGTTCTCATTTAATACAGTTTGCCAAACAAAACGAAGTGCCTATTATATTAGTAGGCCACATTACCAAAGACGGACAACTGGCAGGACCTAAATTGCTAGAGCATATGGTAGACACCGTATTACAATTTGAAGGGGAAACACAAAACAGCTATAGAATACTGCGTACACTCAAAAACCGTTTTGGGAGCTCATTGGAATTGGGAATTTATGAAATGACTTCTGAAGGTATGCGCGAAATAGATAACCCTTCTGAAATTCTTATTAACCAACGAAGTGAAAATTTAAGTGGCGTGGGTGTGGTTGCTTCTTTGGAAGGGAATAGAAGCTTACTTATAGAAACACAAGCACTGGTAAGTGCATCTGTTTACGGTAATCCACAGAGAAATACGAATGGTTATGATATAAAACGATTAAACATGTTGCTTGCCGTACTTGAAAAACGTTGCGGCTACAAACTATCGCAGCAAGATGTATTTGTAAATATAGCAGGAGGCTTAAAGATTAACGATCCTGCTACCGATTTGGGTATTGCTGCATCTATTGTTTCTTCTTTTGAAAACCTAGCATTAGGAAATAAGATGGTTTTTGCAGGCGAAATTGGGTTGAGCGGCGAAATACGAGGCGTAAATAGAATCGACCAACGATTGAAAGAGGCCGAAAAACTTGGTTTTCAAGACTTTGTAATGTCTGACCAGTTAGACGTAAAAAAGGGTGAATATACCATCAAGATACACCAAGTAGGTACGGTTAACCAATTTTTTAGTTTACTGTTTGGATAAAAATGAATCTTTTCTTTCTCCGTTGATTTATCCTCCTCTTAAAATTGAATCATAGGGTTACAGTGATTCCTTTCATACTTCTTATTAAACCAATAAAATGTACCTTTGCCCCGTTTAACGACAAGTATGTTTATTCAAGTACTAAAATCAAAAATACACCGAGCCAAAATTACGCAAACAGAACTGGACTATGTTGGTAGCATAACCATAGACGAAGATCTCATGGAATTGGCCAATTTAATAGAGGGAGAAAAAGTACTTATTGTAAACAACAATAATGGAGAGCGTCTTGAAACGTATGCTATAGCAGGGGTTCGTGGCAGTGGTATGATATGTTTGAACGGTGCAGCAGCGCGTAAAGCGGCTAAAGGAGATATTGTAATCATCTTATCATTTGCCATGATGGAGTTTGAAGAGGCGAAGAAATTTACTCCCTGGTTGGTATTCCCAGATAAAGATAACAAAGCTATCCTTGACTAAAAACACAAAAACAGCATTACAAACCATTGTTTTTTTAACGCTTGGTGGCGTGTTGTTTTATTATGCCATAGGCAGTCAAGATACTTCATCTATATGGCTGGAGATTAGAAATGCTGACAAAACATGGATTTTAATTGCTATGGTATGTGGTATTTTGAGCCATTTAGCACGGGCACTTAGGTGGAATTTATTGCTAGAACCGCTAGGCTATACTGCCTCAATTGCCGCTAGTTTTCATGCGGTTATTTTAGGATATCTCGTAAATATGGCATTGCCGCGCGTAGGTGAAGTAACCAGACCCGCTGTACTTAGCAAGTTAGAAAACATCCCTTTTAATAAGCTAATGGGCACAGTGGTTATTGAACGTATCGTAGATTTAATCATTACGGTATTGATTGCTATTAGTATTTTTATGATTCAGTTTGGGCTGATATCCGATTTTTGTTTGACTCTATACCGTCAAATGAATTCTACTTCTATAGTCGTTACTGTACTTGTTGCTGCACTCTTCATCGCTATGGGAATCGTTGCCTTTATCAAAAGAGAATGGTTTTACCAATTGCCTATACTTGCCAAACTGAAAGGATTTGTGGAAGGCCTTGTTGAGGGATTTAAAACTATTTTTAACCTCAAACGTAAGTTTCAGTTCATAGCCTATAGTCTATTTATATGGCTCATGTATTTCTGCATGCCCTTGTGTATTTTTTATGCATTAGCCGGTACAGCACATTTAGGCGTATCTGCTGGGCTTACCGTTTTACTTTTTGGAACTGCAGCCATGATTATACCCGTACCTGGAGGTGTGGGAACCTTCGAATTTCTTGTGCCAAAAGCCTTGGGCTTGTATCAAATTACAGGACCCATAGCGAGCTCGTATACGTTAATTACGCACGCCCTGCAGTTTCTTGTTATTATGGGCGTTGGAGCTTTTTCGGTAGCATACTTTGTAATTAAAACCAATAAAAAAGTCATAAAAGATGTGGAGTGAACTGTTAAACGATAAACTATATGCGGATGCAAGTGTGCTTGCTAAAAAAGTAATGCAATGGCAACTATACAATGAGAAGGTTGTTTTTACCAATGGATGTTTTGACATCTTGCACCTAGGCCACATAGACTATTTGTCTAAAGCCGCAGACTTAGGCGACCGACTTATTATCGGTGTAAATACTGATGAATCGGTGCGTATGTTAAAAGGGGCAAGCCGTCCTATTATTGACCAACATACACGTGCCATGAAATTAGCAGCGATGACTTTTGTAGATGCTGTTATTCTTTTTGGAGAGGAAACGCCATTAGACCTTATTACTGCAATAAAGCCTAATGTGCTCGCCAAAGGTGGAGATTATACCATTGAAACCATTGTAGGAGCAGAACAAGTCATAGAAAACGGTGGCAGTGTGCAGGTAATTCCTTTTTTAGAAGGGAATAGCACCACCGCTATAATCAATAAAATCGTTGGTTAGCTAATAACCGAATTACTTCCGTTTTCCGCCTTTCAGTTGTTCTTGCATATCTGAAAGATCGTCCCATAAACCTTCATGCGCCAACCTTGCTTGTTCGGCCCAGGTGCTGGGATCGTGCACGGCATAATTAGGCCCCGCAGCTATCAAAATACCTCGTATTCTTGATACGTTTGCAGAAATTAGATCTTGGAAAGTACAAATACCGTCATTATTCAATAATTCTTCGATTTTAGGTCCAATTCCTTCAATTTTTTTAAGATTATTCCTTGCAGTATCAATTGCGCCTACGCCTTCTTGCTGTGATAATTCTACGATTTCATGTGTCGGAATGGTAACGTCTATTAGTGTACTTAATTTGAGACTAGCTAATTGCTTCTCCAAGTCTAATTTCTCAATAGTACACGCCGCTAAATTTTGACTTAACTTTTCAATTTCTGTTGCTTGTTCTTTAATTCGCTCGTGTAACACATTATGTTTTGTGTCTGCATCAACTTCTGGGCTATTTGATCCTTCGCTTGTTAACCTATCAAGTTCTGACTCTAATGTTGCTATTCGACTTTTAAAGCTATCGTTGAGCATATAGCGTAATAGGTAGCCTAATATAAACGCTACTAGAAGAATTAGAGCAATCTCCCACATGTAGGTTGACATAGTTGAGTTTCCAGGTCCTTCAAAAAATCGTTCCGTATTCATTTTATGTTTTTAGTTAATTCGTATTTCCACCCGGTTACTAAACATGGCGCTTGAGTCTTTATTCTCATCCTCCAGGCTTTTCAGATCACCCATTTCAAGTACTTTCAAATTCGTTGAATCCACGCCTCGATGAATAAGTAGTTTTTTAATCGTATAAGCTTCTTTCAAGCCCATTATTTCAATGGTATTCCTTCTTTTTTCTATGGATAAATACGTAAGATAGGCATCTAGTTTTGTAGGTAAATCTTCTTCCAAATCTTCGTCATTAAAACGCAAGATAACCCCAGTACTTGTCTCTTCGATATATTCATTTCTAATAAGAATAGAAAATGTTACAGCGTCCAATAAACCGTCTTGAATGGGTAAAATTCCGATGTTTGATGCTAATACAATTCTGTTATCATTTACATCCCGAAATAAATATTTTGTTGCCAAAGCACGGGCAAGTCCTAGATTTCTGTAACTCGTGGTACCCACTTCGCTTGAATCACATATTCCAGTTATGAGCAGTACATTGTTTTCTCCCAATCTACGAAGTAAATTATTCTTCAGGCTATCAAAATTGTGTCCCACTACAGGAGCACTTCCATTGATTTTAAAGTGAATAGGACTAACCTTAGCACCAACGAGTGAACTGAAATCTTGGCCACTTTGCTTTATGATGCATACGTAATACCATCCGGATATTACTGACCATATAGCAAACAGAAGTACGACCAGTGTAACTTTCAATTTCATTAAAATAGCGTAACCAAATTTTTAGCGGAGAGAGAGGGATTCGAACTTATCAGATTAACTCTCAGTATATCAGGATTTTATATTGTTATTTTTCTCTAGGAAACCCCCTTAGAAACCAAGCAGCCAAAAGGAGGGCTTGATTGTCTAGTTTGAGTTTCTTTAGGTTTCACAAAGATAATGAACCTAATAAAATATCAAAACGATTTTCTTTCTTTTTCAATTTTCTGGATTGCATTTTCATTTTTGAAATAAATGTCACTCATCATTTTGTTGATTGCACAAAAATGATCGTTTTGATTTTCTGTTTTTGACAAAAATCATCAATCTCACAAAAAACGCTGAAAACCATTGCAAATAGGCACTTTCCTAAAATCATATCTAGGTTGGCAAATGGCAAGGTATATATATATATCCTTGCCAATTGCCAAGTGGGTGATTTTACCATTTTGACGGCTACAAAACTAAATTTATCATTGACCCTATTTGACAATATTTATTTGTTAT
>CAMDCQ010000115.1 GCA_945890595.1 Chitinophaga pinensis | reverse complement strand
GTTGATCTCAGTTTGGGCTTAGGTGTTAGTTATCCGAATGACGAGGTTAACACAGGATTTTTGACCCTAACATCAGGTCTTTTTTTAGATTTTAATTATGGTTATCACTCCACGTACAACAACATTGATAAAAGTGGTTTTACCGTTGGTTTGGGTATGCGTGTATTTAAAACTCCATTATTTGGTATTTCTGACGACCAAGACACCAAATTTCAACGGTTATCGTTTGGCCCAGCAGTGAGAGCCGAACTTAAGTTTGATGACGCAAACAATCTAAACCGTGCGTATTACCTAGAGTTGGGCATCCCAAGCCGCTTTGAATACGAGGGAGAAAAGTATTTATCTAATACATATGTCAATTTTGGTATCAGTAAAATTCTAAATTATTAAGCCATGAGACACCTATTATTCACCATTCTAACGTTCGTATTAAACCATGCATACTGCCAAATTAGTTTGCAATCTCATGGTGAAATACCAAACGAAATATTTCAATCTTCATCCGAAAAATTCGCATTAAAGAGAGATCTAATTGTGGACTCATCCTACTTTGAGCCAAGGGAAATAAGACTCGCTCGACTCAAAAACAGCGAACAAGCAACTTACCTTATTGACGCTATAAAAAATAGCGGAGACATCTACATAAACGACGACTACACAAAACTCATAAACGGCATCGCAGATGAATTACTCCGAGATTTACCTGAAATAAGAACAAAGATTCATTTGTACGCATACAAAGCTCCTTATGTAAATGCCTTTTCAACAGATCAAGGAGATATATTTTTTACCGTAGGTTTATTAGCCTATCTTGACAATGAAGCCGAATTGGCTTTTGTAGTGGGCCACGAAATAGTGCATTACATCAAACAACATAACGAGAAAGGCTTTAGCGAACGTATTAAAATAGCCCGCGGCAAAGACCAGTATACAGATCTTACGGTAGACCAGAGTTGGGAAGCAGAGCATCTCTTTTCACAATCCTTAGAACAAGAAGCCGACATCCAAGCACTAGATCTTTATCTTAAAACAACATACGATACATCTGCTATATTTACAGGATTATCGAAGCTAAAAACAGCTGACTTAGGCTATAAGGATACTGCCATAGAAGAAGACATTTACAACCTTGCTGACTTCGTTTTACCAGAAGGCTTTTTACCTGATTCTCTAAAAATAAAAAGGAATACCAAAAGAACCGAAAATTACAGCACCCATCCGGAGGTTGAAATGCGCATGGCTTATTGCAAAGACACCATTGCTGGCAGAAATAGTCTTGGAAGTGACGTTTTCAAAAATATAAACGAAAGCAATTTTGATAAGCTTAAGTACTTGGCTCGCAAAGAACAATTACTGATGCTATTTGATAACCACTATTATGCAAAGGGAATTTACAATGCCTATTTAATGCGTTTAAGAGACCCCGGTAATAAGGAATGGTACAATAAGTATATCTCCCTTGCTATGGTAACGGTATCTGAATTACGTGTAATCAACTATGACATTCCAGAGAAGTCAGCAGAATACAGCGGCTCATTATTTAATGTGTGGTATACACTCTATAAGGGACAAAACCTGAATAATATTTTGCTTACCAGTATACATTCCTTTAATACGTTTAAAGAAAGTAGTACAGACTATAACAAAGCAATGGTGATTAGATCACTCGATCTTTTGGTCTCCTCAGAATCTAAAACTTGGAAACAATCGGTTAAAAACCAATTTGATAGTGCGAAAACTAGAAATGCGGTAACCAAAGAACTCTTACCAATGTTAAAAGGGATAACCGAAACAGAGTTATTTACAAGCGAGTTTAACCAATATCTACAAAAAAATAGTGATGAAAAAATTACTAATGAAGACACAATGGCCCACTCTTTGTCACTTAAAGATTTAAAAAATATCGTGATTTACAATCCCTATTATGTAAGAATAGATGAACGTACACAAGGATATATTGACTACTCTGCTACCTATGCAAATGAGCAGAATTTACTGCAAACCCTAGATGATATTTTGGTTAGAAAATCGCTTGAATACTCTATTTTGGACGTACGAAATTTAAAATCTGACGATGGAGATAAGTTTGACGATATATCAACCCTTGGCAATTACATAAGCCGATTTGATATTCGTAAATTTAAGAACAACGAAGAAATACTGACCGCTTCTCAAGATAAACTTGACTCTATTAGATCTAAATATCAAACAGACTACGTAATGTGGATTGGGGCTAGATCTTATAAAGGAACCAGTCGTGGTTTTAATAAGAGTCTACTGCTTTCCTTATTTGTACCTAACTATCTTCCCTTTGGTGTTTTGAAATTGTTTCTAAAAGATCACGAATACCAATTATTCTATATTGTCTTTGATTTAAAGAACAATAAAATCGTTAAGAAAAAGGCGCTCGAATGCAATGAGTCACTAGACAACAAAAACTTAACCACCATTTATCTAAATAAACTTTTAGAAGATTAAAATGAAAAAATACAGATTGCTGCTAAATATCATTGTTTTATGTGTCGCTCACAGTTCCTTCGCGCAAAAAAATATTCTTGATAAAAAAAATATCGTTTTTGTAGACGCAGAAATTCCCGATATGATCTTTGATGCGTATGAAGTACTCAAGCCTTCGTTAAAAATAAATCTAGGTATAGAGCATTACCTAAGAAACAACAAAAGCATTTCAGCACGATTTTCCCATAATAAATTTGTTTCGAGCCCTTGGACCAAATCTTCACTCAACAACATGGTATCCTATTATTCTGATTCTACATTACCTGCTGAAAAAATCGGGTACACCAAGCAAAATGGTTTTGACATTAGTTATAAAGTGTACCGTGATAAAACGAGTGCACTTTTCCCTATCGGCAAATATTATGAATATGGAATGGGATTACATAGTACCCATTTTACAGGATCGTCTTACCAAACCGAATTTTATAATTCGGATACACAGCGCCCAGAGCTAGTTCCTATAGCGGAAGAGAAAACAAGTGTAACCACCGTAAGTTTAGCTTTTGGAGGGGGAAGACAATGGCTCATGGAAAATAACCTGATTGTAGGGTTTGGCTATCGATTTAGACTACACATCCCGGTTAAATTTGACTATTACGGCAATGAATCCAACTACAACACCAGTTATTTCGCGCATTCTAACGATCCAAAAACATTATATTTCAATGATCTTTTGCTGACCGATTGGCTTTCTGCATTTGTTAAAATTGGTTATATTTTTTAGCCCTAAATACCGCAGACAGATAGTTTATTTTTCCTCATTTATACGTTAGCAAATTCGATTTGCCTAGCACGCGCACAAAAAGTATTTTCGCCCACCTTGAAAAAAACAATCAGCGGAATACAACAGATGGGAATAGGAATCCCAAATGTGCACGATGCATGGACATGGTATCGTAAGAATTTTAATATGGATGTACCCGTATTTGAAGAGGCTGCAACTGCAGCATTAATGTTACCCTATACTGGCGGGGCTCCTCATGACAGACATGCGATACTTGCACTTAATATGCAAGGAGGCGGGGGATTTGAGATATGGCAATACACTAGCCGCACCCCTGTTGCTGCTGAAAAAGATCTCATGCTAGGAGATTTAGGTATAAATATTTGTAAGATAAAAAGCCCCAACGTGAAATTGGCTTTTGCCAATTTTGACAAAGCATACCTTGTATCAAAACACGTAGAAGAAACGCCGAATGGTTTATTGCATTTTTTTGTGAAAGATCCATATGGTAATTTATTTCAAATTACTGAATCTGACAACTGGTTTAGTCAAAGAGGCGATGACACGGGAGGCGTTTACGGTGCTATTTTAGGTGTTTCTGACATTGAAAAATCTAAAGAATTTTACAAAACCATATTGGGCTACGATACTGTAATTTGGGAAGATGAAGGCTCGTTCAATGATTTGTCCATATTAAATGGTGGAAAAAACAACTTTAAACGTGCAATTTTAACGCACAGCGAAGCACGAAAAGGAAGTTTTAGCCCATTGCTTGGAGCATCGCAAATCGAACTTGTTCAAAATCTTGACCAGCCTGGTGAGAATATTTATAAAAATCGTTTTTGGGGAGATCTAGGTTTTATTCACCTCTGCTATGATATTATTGGTATGAAAGAATTACAGCAAGAATGTGAAACTGCAGGTCATCCATTCACGGTAGATAGTGCAAACTCTTTTGATATGGGCGAGGCAGCTGGTCATTTTAGCTACATAGAAGATCCAGACGGAACGCTTATAGAATTTGTGGAAACACACAAAATACCTATACTAAAAAAGATAGGCTGGTACCTTGATTTAAGAAAACGAAATGCGCTAAAGCCATTACCAAAATGGATGATAAAGAGCATGGCACTAAACAGAAAGAAAGATTAATTGTTAAAAAAAGATATGAAATATAAAGTTCTTGGGATTGGCGTTCTGATTTTAGTAAGCATTGTGACCTTTGTCTATCTAAAAAAAGACAAAAACGCAGACAGCACCTTACAGCATCCGGGATGGATGGACCAATACCTTGAACTAAAAGGTGACGAAAATGGCAAGATACCAGCTGGAATGCACGCCAAATGGTATGCTGCAGACCAAGCTAACGCTGCGCTTTATAAGAAAGCAGAAAATAATTTAGAAAACATCACTGAAGTAGGACCAGACAATGTAGGTGGCCGTAACAGAAGTATCATTATAGATCGTTTCAATGCAAACCGGTTCCTGTGTGCAGGCGTTTCTGGCGGAATTTGGGTTTCTGAAAACAAAGGTGCTTCATGGGCTATTGTAGACAATAATGCTCCTACCCTATCTGCTACCTGTATTACCCAAAGTCCTTTTGATAAAAATGTGTTCTACTATGGAACAGGTGAGGCTTTTGGTAACTCAGCAGACCTAGGCGGGCTTGGTCTTTTTAGATCTAGAGACGGTGCTAAAACCTTTGAACACCTTGCTCATACTGCTACCACTGCCTTAAATGGTATTTGGGATGTAGAGCATTCACTAACGATAGACAGCACCCTTTATGTAGCGACGCACACCAGTGGTGTTTGGAGAAGTACCGATGGTGGTGCTACTTTTAGCAGAGTAAGTCAGATGCCTAGCGGTAGAGTATACGAAATAAAAGCAACAGACGATGGCTATATTATGGCTGCATTCGATGCCTACGGAATCGTAAAAATGAAAGAATCTGATTTATCAGTGCAACGACTAAATGGAGCAGGATGGCCAACTTCAGGATACGGCAGAATTAGCTTTAGTTATGCCAAACAATCCCCGCAAGTGATGTTCGCGCAACTTGCTGTAGGGTCTGGAGACGCATTGCAAGGAATATATAAAACCTCAAACGGGGGCCTTTCTTGGACACAAATAAGCAGTCCGACATTTATTAGTTACACACAAGCATGGTATGATTTTATTCTTACCGTAGCTCCAGCTGATACTAATTTTGTGGTAACTGCGGCAGTAGCACCTGCATACTCTACCGATGGAGGTCAGACATGGAGAGAAATGGCTAATTCTCATTCGGATTACCATGAACTTACTTGGGAAAGTAATACAAGTCTTCTTGTTGGAAATGACGGCGGCGTATATCGAATGGACAAAAACAATATGTCTACCTTTACTACGCTAAACAATGGACTGAATATTACACAATTCTATGCAGGACATTTTTACCCTACGGGTACTTCTCTCATTGGAGGAACACAAGATAACGGAACCCGATATAGCCAAAGTGGCGCAGCAAATATGCCAAGTATCTGGGGAGGTGACGGATCATTTTGTGCCGTAAATCAACAAAATGCGGCTGTTAGATATGTCTCGTCTCAATACCTAAACCTATGGAGAACGGGCACAGGTAACAGCAACATCGGGCGTACTATTAGAACCGCAGTTGGGGGAGATGATGGCGTTTGGTTTATTAACCCGATAGAAATAAATAATCTAGATGGAAATCAACTTTACGTTCCCACACGCAGAGAAATATTTCGTTCTGTAGATGCAGGTGCAAGTTGGATAAAGCTTACTACCGACTTGGTAGGTGACAGTTACGCCATAGGCCTGAGTAATGAAATTAATCCAACCGCTTACATTGGAGGAACCGCGTCTAGGCTGTATAGAGTAGATAAAGCTGCAACCGCTCCAGAAGCTTCTGAAATAAGCATGTGGACCACTAAGTATCCATTATTCTTAGGAAGTACTATCGGTTGTATAGAAGTAGATCCAAATGACGAGAGTGTCATTTATTGCGGGCTTACCAACGTAAACCCTAAAAGTAGGTTATGGCGTATAAAAGGTGCCAACACTGCAGAACCTGTTTGGGAGGACATAAGCAGTAATTTGCCAGGTAGCTTACCCGTTAACTGGATAGAAGTAGACCCTGAAATGAGCGCCCACATTATCATTGCAACTGATTACGGTTTGTATTCTACCCTTAATGGTGGATTGAGCTGGAACAAAGAAATGCGTATCCCTAATGTACCTATTGATCAAATTAGACTTAGACACAGTGACCGTAAGTTGTTTATTTTTACGCACGGAAGAGGTATTTGGACTGCTGATTTAAAAAATAATTTAGTAGCTAAAACACAAACAATAACTACACAAGAATTTAGCGTATATCCTAATCCTTCTAGTGATTACATTAAACTCGTTGGGGCCAACAATAGCAGCGGTAATCTTTATAATCTCAAAGGCGATTTGGTTGCTAAAAGTGCTAACAATCAAATAGATGTACGTGAACTATCGGCAGGAACATACTTCGTAGAAATACAGAGTAACCAAAAGAGAATAGTGAAGAAGGTTATCGTAACCCATTAAAGAATCAAAGCGAGTCGCTTAGTGCATCAATAATAGCTTCTCGCTTTTTAGTAATTTCTTTTTTTACGTTATCAGATAGTCCCACCCATTGGAGTTCGCTCCATAAGTGAGGAAATGCTTCTATCGTTCTAAACCAACACATAGCACCATAAATACCGCTGATGGTTAACAGCAGCCACCAGTAAGATGGCGTAAGAACCGCAGCTGTAATCGCTACACCGATAACTAAACCAATGCCTTGAAGCATTCCAACTAATGCTTTCACGGCATCTCGGAACACAATGTTTTTAAACTTTCTATGTACAAAACGATCATTCAATTTGAAGAGTAATAACCAAATGAAATAAATCGGCAGACTCCAACCCATGGTTACAATGGCCAGTAATGCAGAAAGGTAATCAAATCCTCTGTTTCCTACGTTAGAATCAAGCACTTTATGTTTTTTTAAATCTGCCATATACGCATTTACCTTCTCGGCTAAATCGGCATTCATTTGATTTATTTTATACACCGAAAGCTTCCAACGATCATTGATTTTAAACGGTGCAGTTTCATAATTTTCATTCACGATAACCTCGTGTAAAAATTCTTTTTCAACTGTAAAATCACCCTTTGTAATAACTACATTTCTGTCAAAATTAGCTTGAATTTTACTATTCAGCATCTGGGCAAATCCATTCT
>CAMDCQ010000114.1 GCA_945890595.1 Chitinophaga pinensis | reverse complement strand
GGTGTTGTCAGGAGATATTGTTCCCTTTGCTGTGATGGATAAGTTCGATGACTTTTTCAGTTACCTAGCAGATCATTTTCAACATACCTATTGGTTGCCTGGTAATCATGAGTATTACCATTTTGACATTGCAGATAAGTGCGGAGTGTTGAATGAAAGAATAAGAAATAATGTGACGTTGGTGAATAACACTTCCGTTGTTCAAAATGAGGTCAATATTCTGTTTTCAACCTTATGGAGTCAAATTAACGTTTCGCATCAATGGCAGATTGAAAGAAGCTTGAATGACTTTCATCAAATCAAGTACAAAGGTTCTCATTTTACTTCGGAAAAGTACAATGCTTTGCATTACGACAGTTTAGATTTTATAAAACAATCCGTGAACCAATTTAATGGAGAAAAGATAGTTGTGTTTTCACATCATTGCCCTACATTTTTAAACTATCCACCGAAATACAAAGGGGATGCTTTGAATGAAGCATTTGCTACAGAACTTCATGACTTTATTGAAACATCGAATATCGCTTTTTGGGGTTACGGGCATCATCATTGTAATACTCCTGATTTTTTCATTGGTAATACTCGATTAATAACCAACCAGTTAGGGTATGTACAGTATCGAGAAAATGAGCTTTTTGAAACTGGTAGGTTTATTATTTTGTAAATCAAAACAATAAACCTAGATTTGCACAATAATCCTAATAGCTATATTGTGCAGTAATTGGTTTATTAAGTGTTATAAAATGAAGAATGCTCTAAAATATTTAAATGAGGTGCTTGGTATTTATGTCACAGCAAATCCGATTGCAAAGAGCAACTTGGGACAGTTGCCCATTTATGTAATCGAAACATTCAAGCTATACAACATATCCCTTTTTAATAAGGAGGTGGTATTTGCAGAATTAAAGAATGATGAAAGTTTTAGTGTCCATCAAATAGACAAGCAACTTCAGCAAATCAATAAACAACTAAATAAAATCGTAGTTGTCGTGTTAGAAAACATACAAGCGTATAACCGCAAACGCTTAATTGAGAAACATGTCAATTTTATTGTACCAGGAAAACAAATGTATTTACCTGATTTATTGATTGACTTACGTGAAAGCTATCATCGCTACGATACAAAAAAGGAAACATTACTGCCTTCGGCTCAGTTGCTATTAATCTATCAGATCCTAAGCGTTGACTTGAATTGGAAAATAGAAGAACATCCATTTAAGTATATAGCGCAAAAGTTTGGTTATACACCAATGACGATTACCAAAGCTATTGACAATTTAAAAAGCCATGAATTGATTGATGTGTTTGGAGAAAAAGAAAAATTCATTCGGTTTCGATATGATAAAAAGGCTTTGTGGGAAAAGGTAAAGAATGAAAATTTATTTGTCAATCCAGTGCTTAAAACGGTGTTCGTAGATGAAAAACCGAAGGGTTTGTTATTGCTAAAAAGTAACGCCAGTGCTTTGCCAACTTATACAAACTTGAATCCAAGCAATCAACAGTATTATGCCATTGAGAAGGATGAATTTTATGCATTACAGAAAAGCAATGAGTTGGTAAATGCAAATCCAACAGAAGGGAAATATGCACTGGAGATATGGAAATACAAGCCTTTAAACATTGTTGATGGATTAACAGTGGTCGATCCGCTTTCTTTATACTTAAGTATGTACGATATTAACGATGAAAGGATTGCTATGGCATTGGATCAAATTTTAAAGAAATATGTATGGTAGTAGGTCTAGATATTTTTAAAAAGTACTTTGAGCAGTATCCTGATAATTATATCATTATCGGTGGTACTGCATGTGATATTATTATTGGTGAGGCAGGGTTTACCCCAAGAGCAACCAAGGATATTGATGTCATTCTAATCGTAGAAGCATTGAGCACTGAATTTGTGCAACAATTTTGGCAGTTCATCAAAGATGGTGATTATGGTGATAATGAGAAGAGCACCGATCAACGACAATACTATCGATTTAAAAGACCTAAGAACACGGACTTTCCTTTTCAAATTGAATTGTTCTCAAGAACACCTGATGTAATTTTTTTACCACAAGATTCACATATTACACCAATTCCAGTAGATGATGATCTTTCTAGCCTATCAGCTATTTTGCTCAATGATGAATACTACAATTATATGATTGAGCATAGTCAATTTGAAGATGGTTTGCATCGAGCCAATATTGAAGCATTGATTTGCTTGAAGGTTATAGCATTTTTAGAAATAAAACAAAGAATAGAAAATGGTAGTAAGGAAGATTCAAAGCAAATGAAGAAACATAAAGCAGATATCTTTCGATTGGCTGTGATGTTGTCTCCAGATACAGAGTATATATTGCCAACCACAATTCAAAATAATGTGAATCAATTTATAGAAGCTATTGCTGGTGAGATACCCGATAGATCCATTTTTAAAGAAATGGGTTTAGGTACTACCATTGATACGAATCGAGTGTACGAACAGCTCAAAAAATCATTCAAAGTTATTTAATCATTCAAATGTTCAATGTTCATCTGTTCACCGCTTCAAAAATGAACAGAAATATGGAGTTAGGAAAGAAGAAAAAACGATAACAAAATACAAGTATTAAAAATTTATTTTATTTTTGTTTATCGTTTTTTTTTGTTGCTCACTTGTAACTCATGAAAGTCGAAATTTGATGAGTAGTTGCTCATTTGTTGCTCGTAAAAATTGCGAAATCCCGCATTATCAAGGGTTTCAACGTTTATTTTTTCTTATCAGTTTCTGTATCGGAAAGTAAAATATTTACGTTATTGATGTTGCAACACTGCTTCTTTACAGTAAACATTAACAAGTTCTCGTCAACAGAGAGAATAACCCATTTATCTTGTCCTAATATTTTACCTTTGACCTAATACGGTTCATGAGAATATTTATTAGTCTTTCACTCCTGCTCTTTTTTGGAAGTTCGTTTGCACAATCCAAAAAAGAAATCATACTAAACATAAGTAATGAGAATCAACATCTTAAAGATACTATTCTTGATTTAACGACCGAAAACCTGAAGCTTAAAACCAAAATAGTTTCCTTAGAAGCTACAGTGGATAGCTTTGAAAAGGTCATAAGTACCATACACATAGAAACCCCTGAAGAATTTGCCCAAACCATTTTTAATTTATTTCGCTATCGAAAGTTAAACGATCATCCTGAGCTCCAAATTCAGCTTTCAGATACCCCTTATTTAGCCAAAAACCCTTTTCTATGCGAGTTTAAAGAATTGCTAGAAAGTGGGGTTATGATGAATACCGATAGAACCTATTTTGAAGGCATCAATTTGGGTATTAATTGGTCAAAAGCAGTATTTAAGACGTCTCATTTTGTGATTAAACAACCAAACCCTGCATTCAATGCATTTACGCTAACCGGTGAGTTATTTTTTACGTATAAAGGAAAAGAATTTTCATTACCGCTTAAGGAAGGATTTACCTTTACAGAAAACAATAGATGGAAAGGGTTTTATTTTGATTCCATTATCGATTGTGCAAAGGATGAAGTTATTGCGCTAGAACAGAAAAAATCACTTGAAAATGAGCGTGAAAAAGCCACTCAAGACTATTTTAAAACACCCCTAGTACCCTCGGGACTATGGATGGGTGATGCAGTACATTTTTGGAGCCCCAAAAAAATAAAGTATTTGACAGGACTGCAGCTCACCGTTAAGAACAATACCCCTTATAATTATAGTAAGATTGCATATCACCTGGAAATAGTGGAAGATGGGAACGTTATATTTTCAAAAAACTTAGAACTAACTAAAGAAATAGCGTCGGAAGAAATCATCACGTTTGTAGTAGACGAACTAAACAGTCGTTTTGATGAAGTCAATGATATATACATAAAAAGCGGTGTTCCTAATGCCAAGTGGTACTCTGTAGTGCGTGTACTTGATGTCTTCCCAAAACCCCCCTATACTCCCTAAGTATTAGCTTTTAAACAGCCAATACTTAGTACATCAACCCTTGTCCGAAGCGTGTGACGCACCATACAATAAGCGATGATAAGATGATACCAATAGCATTCGCTAGAAAGGCTTTTTTGTAGTCCATCTTGAATAAATAGGCCACGATAGTCCCCGCATATACTCCCGTTCCAGGCATAGGAACCATGACAAAAAGTGCCAACCCAAAATAGCCATACTTACTTAGATTTTCTTTAGACCCTTTCTTGGCTCTCTTGGCCACCCATATTGCGCATTTCTTGTACCAAAGTACTTTCGCTAGAAATCCATTCATCGTATTTAGAAAAAAGATCATCAATGGATAAACCATTATATTGGCTGCAATTGCCACGATAAGGACCAAGTACGGGTCTAAGCCTTTTAATAGCCCAAAAGGGATTCCTAACTTTGATTCACCTAACGGAGAAATACTCCATAACATGGTAAAAATATACAGCTTTAACACGGCTGTAAATCTACAATGTAACAGTAGATAATCCTCTTGTATTTTACAGCAGATTGATATTAAATCCGTTTAAAATTAAAATCGCTTATGAAGGCTACTGGTAGGGCTATCCAATTTTAGATTTACGCCTTTAAATCAGTGTACTACACCGTTTATTCTCCACACTTGGTCATTTTGAGATTACCCGCTTTATGTGCAAATCATCAAAATCAAAACTAAAATCGATGTTTGGAGATATCCCTTCTAGTGAAAAGCCTGTAGCTACCTTTTTTTCATCAAAGTCAAATTTGACAAATGCGTCGGCATTCATGTCTTGATAATCCCACTTTACTAAGTACGTATCATCCTGATAGTAAAACAACTGACCCGTCAATTTGGGAGTGCGTGTACACGCCAATATTAACTTGTCGCCTTTATTCTCTATGGTGACGTCTCCAAGCCAGTAGTCATTATATGTGCCAGTGATCTTTTTGTCATGTAAACCCTTTTTACCTACATTTACCTTGCTCCATGCTGCTTTTAGCACAGAATCCGCAAACGCTGTATTCTTTTTATTATACGCTTCATAACGACCTATCCAATCGGTCGGTGCAACATCCACAAATGCATCTACCAAGGTATTGGTAAGGGCACTAAATACCATAGCGCCGTCGTCACTGGTATTGGTAAGTATTACAATGCCCACATTTTTATCTGCTATTAAAGTGGTTTTAGACAGCATACCTGGCATTCCACCGCTATGACTTACCACCAAGTTGCCATTCATATCACCTAAAAACCAACCTAAACCATACCCGCCAAAATGAGCGTTGTATTTTGGATTCCCATTAGGAGCGGTTACGGTCTGCATCTTCCAGAGATGCTCTTTTTGTGTTTTGGCAGTAAACACTTTCTTTTCACCTAAAGTACCACGGTTTAAGTTAAGTAGCATCCAATTACATAAATCGTTCACATTGGCATAAATACCGGCGGCACCACCGTTTACTTGTGGCTCATAATCAGCAAGTACTTTTAACCCACCACCCGTATTTGAATGGGGTTTTGCTAACGGTAAATTCCTTATGCGGCTTATACTGGTTACGCTACTTTCCATGCCTGCCGGTTCAAATATTCGTGTAGCAATAAAATCCTCCCACGTCATGCCTGAGGTGCGCGCTATAACCTCTCCTGCTATGAAAAACAGAATATTGTTGTACTCCATTTTAGTTCTAATCGCTGACTCAGGTACGGTATGTCTATAAGCAGTAAGCATATCCTCTATTTTAAAATTATTTCCATCTGGAAACCACATCAAATCACCTTGACCTAATCCCATTCCGCTCCTGTGACATAGTAAGTCTTCCACCGTAAAGTTTTGGGTAACATAGTCATTGTACATTTCAAACTCCGGGAGTATAGACTTTACTTTATCATCCCATTTTAGCTTTCCTTCTTCTACCAAAATAGCCATGGCTGTAGCTGTAAATGCTTTGCTGTTGCTTGCAATTGCAAAATTAGTATGCTCCGTAGCCACCGTTTTTTTATCAAAATCTGCATATCCGTAGCCTTTGCTATGTATGATTGCACCATTTTGCACTACGCCAACCGCTACACCAGCAACATTAAATTTTTTCATTGCCAAGGAAACCAAACTATCAATTTGCGCACTTGATACTTGTGCACTTGTGTTAAACGAGAAAAAAAATGCGGCTAACACTAATGCCAAACCTCTATACCTTGCTTTATTCATGATTCAAAGTAACTACAAATTTTCACAATCTGTCATTTACGGATACGCCATGGCTAAAATAGGATAATCCATCACCACAAATACCTAGCAAAGGAAAATCTGGGTACACGTTTACACGCTTTTTCTCCGTTCTTTTCAACTTGTCAGAATACGCTTAGCACCATAATTTAGACTATTTTCGTGTAAACCTAAAAAGCGCAACTAACGTTTATAACACCTTTTAATTTGCTTTTAATAAACCAATAGTATCATATATGCCCAACCAAGATTTAACTATCTCAACCACATTTGAAGGCCAAAAAAAGTATTTTGCCAGTGGCAAAACGTTAGCATTAGCAGTTAGAAAAGCACAGCTAAAAAAACTAAAAGAAATACTACAAGCCAATGAAGAGCGATTATATGAAGCCATTTACGAAGACTTCAGTAAATCTAGATTTGACACCTATACCACTGAGATAGCTATCCTGTACCACGAAATAGACGAGGCTATATCCAAACTTTCTGGTTGGGCTAAGACGCAAAAAGTATCTACTAACTGGGTGAATTTCCCCGCTAAGAGCTACATAATTAAAGAGCCACTGGGAGTCACGTTAATCATAGGTGCTTGGAATTACCCCTATCAACTGTTACTCTCTCCTGCCATAGCTGCTCTTGCTGCTGGCTGCACCGCAATACTAAAACCAAGCGAGCTATCTTCAGCCACAAGTGCACTTATGGCTGAGCTTATTAACCATCAATTTGATCCCGGATTATTACGTGTCTTAGAAGGCGGCGTATCCCAAACTACTGAACTATTGACACTGTCTTGGAACAAAATCTTTTTTACAGGCAGTGTGCGTGTGGGCAGAATCGTATACGAAGCAGCTGCTAAAAATTTAGTCCCCATAACCCTAGAATTAGGCGGGAAAAGCCCTGCTGTAATCACAGAGGAGTGCGACCTTAGTATAACGGTAAAGCGGTTGGTATGGGCCAAGTATTTAAATGCTGGGCAAACCTGTATTGCGCCTGATTATGTTATGGTACACAAAAATATTGCAGATGACTTTATAACGGCAATGCGAAGTGAGATCAGTAAAGAGTGTTTTAATATAGAAAATGGAAACTACGTTCAAATCATCAATAATCATAATCTATCACGACTTTCTAGTCTTTTAGATGCTGAGCCGATAGCCATTGGAGGTACTATAGATGAACAGGCTAGAGTTATTGAGCCAACCGTACTGTATCCCGCAACGTTTCAATCCAAGGCGATGCAAGAAGAAATATTTGGACCCATTCTCCCTGTAATCGTTTATGACCAGCTAGAAACAGTCATACACCAAATTAATACGGGTGAAAAACCATTGGCTGCCTATATTTTTACGAGTGATTCTGTCAAGCGTGATCTTTTTCTGAATCAGGTATCTTTTGGCGGCGGCTGTGTAAATGACGCCATCATGCATATCTCTAATAGCGCTTTACCATTTGGTGGCGTAGGGAGCAGCGGTATAGGAGCAT
>CAMDCQ010000113.1 GCA_945890595.1 Chitinophaga pinensis | reverse complement strand
GTATCTGATAGATTAATTGGATCGGCTAACATTGAAGACTTTTTATTTACAGAAGACCTAGATATAGAAGTAGGCGAAGAAGTAGATATTCTGTTGTACAGAAGAAGTGACTTAGGCATCAATGCCGTGGTAAACGGTTTGTACCAAGGCCTTGTTTTTCATTCTGACGTGCATAGACCTGCACGCCCAGGCGATCAAATGAAAGCCTATGTAAAGAATATTAGAGCAGACGGAAAAGTAGACCTTTCGCTACAACCTATGGGTTATCGCAACGTAATTGATAAGGCGACTCAATCGGTTTTAGATGTTCTCATCAAAAATGAGGGTTTCTTTAAGTACAGCGACAAAAGCAACCCTGATGAGATTTACAAAGTGTTTAAAATGAGTAAAAAAGCTTTTAAAAAGGCATTAGGCAGTTTATACAAACAAAAGATTGTACTCCTTGAAAAAGACGGAACACGTCTTCTAAAAGGAAAAGGCTCAAGTAACTAGAACAAGTACCGGGCTACCAATCTTCCAATATGTATGACGGGTGAAGATTCACTTTTACGCCCATCGTAGCTAATTATCACCTGAATATTATTAGACATCGTACGTTGATACCCCATTTTCCAGGTTGCATTATTGCCGTTTTGTAGGCCTCGAAGCAACTCATATCCTAAGGTAGAACTTGCCACACCGTCATACTTTACCTTGATATAACTAACTGCTGCATTGACCGCACCTTTCGTTGATTTGGTATACTTCACTTCACTGCCTAGCTCAAAATTCCGTGAACTTTCTCCGCCGTATTGCTCCAGGTTTGCCGCATTAAAGTATTTTGTTTTCAATTCAATACGATACGTATTATGAATGAGCATCTGCAGCTTGGGTTCTATCTCATAAAATCCATATTGGTAACTTCGTGTCCTAAAGAATTCACTTAAATACAACTTATTACCTAAGACCATACGGGTATCTAAGGTAAACATTCTTCCTAGATTAACGCGGGCGTTGACAATATTATCCCACGTAGCTCTACTGTCAAATCCATTACTCAATAGTGTTTTTGAACTCGCATTCATATAGGTATAATCAAAACTGTACTTCGGATTACCTCGGTTATAAAATAATGTACTCCGAAAACTAATGGCGCTATTAATAAGTCCGGTATCGGTCAAGCTTCGTTCAGCAGGATTTAAAAACCCGAGCACGCTATTAGGCAATATCTTTTTATCTAGAATTAAGGTGCTAATATTGTTAAACCTGGCCATTACGGGCTTATTAATAGCGCCAGACTTAAAAAACACAGCAGGCGTCAACTCTAACGATTGACTTATTTTAGTGCTATTGGTGGTAAAAAACCCAGGAACAGGTGTAAATATTTTGATATAATCAGCGCGTTGTCTATCCAAGTCCGAAGCAACTTCAAACTCATTAAGTGTTTTCAGTTGATTCGAATCATAATCTATCCAAACATATACTCCGTTGCCTGCTTGCACTTGCAAAAATTGAAATTCTCGACGTTGCTCTTGGCCCGTCCCTACTTGATAAAAAGTACGCGTTCTGATAAATTTCTTTAAAAAGTGAAAGTCCATTTCTACCCTACTTTGCAAGGTATTTTCGATAGGTTTGGCGCTTAGACTTACGTCTTTAATTTCAAGTTTTCGATACGTGCTGCTTACTGCTATTCGTTGGTTCTTAGGCGTGTTGTATTGCGTATTTAAACTTACATCGCTGCCTACGGTAGAAGGTAAAAACTGATCATTTTTAGGAAGATTATCTGTGCGCTGATTGGCCAGAATAGCATATTTTAGTTTCGCACTATCTCTCGAAGAAAGAAAAAAGGAATAATTATTAAATGCATAACTCTGTTGAAGTAAGGTATCCAATTGAAAAGTACTGCGCTCATTTACGTACCCTAATCCTGCATTTACCTTACCTAATGGACGACTTAGTTGACTACTCAAACTATAAAACAAATTCTTCAAATCAGCAGTATCTCCCTCCTTAGTGCTAGATTGTGTTAACTCTAAACTGGTAGATAACTGCATTTTTTGCCAGGTTAATCCCCCTTCGGTTGCATTAGAAAAGCCTACAAAATTATCCGGTCTAAAGAAGATAGAACTGTTATTTTTTACATAGTGTTGAGCGCTCTTTCTAAGACCAATACTAACATTTCCAATATGCTCGTAGGCTGGTAGCAACTGCGAAATGGCCGTTGGATTGCTCAATTGTTTATTCCATTTTCTATCAAACTCTACAGCACGGTATCGCTCCACATAGCGATACTGACCACTTACCAACTCATAATTTACATCGGTGCTATACGTCCATGTTGAATCTTTTAGTTGTTTCGAGGTGGTACGAAATAAGCGAAGTCCAAAACCCTCATTATCGTTATCATCTAGCGATGAAAGTGTGTTTTTATCCCGATTACTTCTTGAATATTCGATACCACTTACGCGATCCTTGTTGGTAAATTTGAGTCCCACATTAAGCGCTTTTAATGATTGGGGTGCCACTAATATCTCGATAGGATCATAGTCACCCATCTTCTCTCCCACATATTCAAATACTTTTCCGTTTGCTGCCGTTTGCGACTGCACATAACTACCTTTTCGTTGGCCTACATTGCTAAAAAAGACCTCATAGAAGGTTTCATTAGCCGTTGGATCTTGTGCATATATAAAAATGTCAATACCCGTTACCACGCTTTTGGTGTACATAATACGATCCGTGTTAAATGACAATTGTGGTTTCACTTTGGAAATCACCGCAACACCATCACCCGCTTCCGCTAAAAGCTTCTTAGCACTTTTATTTTGAAGTGAATCAAAAACGTCTAAATCCACTTGAAACGGTTGAGATTTGAGATCCATCTCATTAAAAGCATTGGCATATACAGTAAATCCATTTTTGGTAGCCGACGAACCCACATGTGCCACTGCTCTACCGTAGTTTCTATCCGAATATTGAAACTCGACCACTATTCTGCTGTACCGCGTTATGAGAATACGGGGCGTAAACGTAATTTCGCCCGTGTTATAATTAACCACATAGTCATTGTTTTCTCCACGGGTCAATGCTCTACCGTCTAAAAATACATTTTCAGTACCCGCTATAATGACGATAAACAACTCTCCGTTCTCTCCTGATAACCGATAAGGACCGCTGTTCCCTTCTATTCCGTCTATCCTATTTCGATTAAATCTGCCACGAGACAAAGCAGCTTCCGCTTCCGGTTTTATCCTCCAATCGTGCGATTGTGTTACATTTTGTACTTGAATACCACGGGATTTTTTATAATAATTGATAAAGTAGGAATCCGTGGGTCTTTGCATCAAAAAATCGCCCAACGTAATAGTTGAACTGTCTTTTTTTAAGGTGATATATACTTGATCAAAGTCCTGAATTTGCTGCGTATTTCCTTCAGGTTGTATAGGATTATTTTCATCACTGATAACGGCTAACACCTCTACGTCATTGGCTACGGTGCCATTTATTCTAAGATTTAAATTCGAGTTAACCACCACATCTTGCGCATTGCCAAAACCAATACCTCGGGATACATTACCTGCAGAATTTAGTGTTCCATAGTCTATCAATTCACTCGCTTTAGTAGGTTCGTACCTAAAGGGATTTTGCTCGTAACTATTGTAAATAATACCCTGATCTTTGTGTTTATAGGATACCGAAAACTGCAGTTTCTTGTAAGTCACCAAGACACTATCCGGATTTGTCTTTGCGTACCAAACTACCTTATTATTAACCTGCAAAAAATCGGCTGGACTCGTGTACCCTTGAATGGTAAGTGAACCGTTTACGACAAATCCAGAATCAAGTATTGTGGTGTCCCCTTCTGCTAGCATCACGTACTTCGTTACGGATGTACTCAACTGCCCGTGCACAAGTGTTGAAAGTCCGAGCAATACTATAGTAAGTAATTTATACAAAGCGTTTAGAGCGAGTAAGCAAAGCAAAGAAACGAATTTTGTGGAGCTTTAGGTATTTCACCTTACCCACAAGTACTAATTTTACGAAAATCAGATAACGCTATTGCACTATTTCGGGCAATACCCCAAGAGCATGATAATAATCGAGTATGGATTTTCTGTACTCCGAGTAGGTCTTAATGTATTTCTCACGACTTTCAATCCATTTTAACTCCCTGCTATTGATTATAAAAAGTGAGCTTTCGCCAGCATTAAATTTATCTTGCTCTGCATCTAACATTCGCTTGTAGTTTTCGTTGGTTACCGCTAAAAGATCCAAGCTCTGTTTTAAGTTAGTCGTGTTTTGATAAAAGGCGCGCTGAGCGTTGGTGAGTTTCACTATCGCTTCTTTTTTCTTATTGCCAATTACTTCACCTTTGAGCACTGCTTGCTCGGCTTTTGCTCGTTGTTTTCGTAAGAATATCGGCATGTAAAGGTTTAAACCTACGTAATTATTTTGAGTCGGGTTGTAGTTAAAATTGCCCAAACTACCCCCATCTTCTTGCAATTTAAACGCTAAATCTACTTGAGGTTTGTAGTATTCTTTTGCCAGCATTAGGTTAGTTTGATTTACCAATGAGTCCATTTCTAATAGTTGCACATAGGGATGAGAACGGGTCATTTGAGCTTGTTGTAACGTATCTGGAAAAGGCACTTTGTAGTCTGCATCTACCACCGGTGCCACTGCGCTTTGTTGAAGCTCGGGTTGCCATACAAAGTTGAGAATATAGTTTCGGTATTTTTCCCATTTTATAGTAGACTCCAACAGAAATGCCTGTCTGTTTTGGTAATTAATAAATGCTTCAAGCGTGTCGATATCAGCTGCTTCACCTATTTTATTTTGAAGGACAACATACTGCCATCTATTATTCGCTTGCTCGATAGCTTCTTGGGATAATTGCAACAGTAAAATACTCTCGTACCAATTCCAATAAGCCACCCCAGATGCCAGTAAATGGTCGTTTATTTCCAATTGATTTATCAATCCAGCGGCATTATTTTGAAACCGTTGCTGCTTTACATACGTTCGATCTTGGTCGGTAAAAAGTCCAGCACCTAAGGGTATTTCAATACCAGCGTACGCAAGTCCTTGTACAGGAACAGTACCCTCTGGATTTAAAAAAACACCCTCATTTTGAGTATAGCCACCTGCTACTTTTATACCCAATGGGGTTTTTACCTTTATACCTGCATCTAGTTTAGAATAATAGGATTTATCCGCATAATTTTTGGCGTCGTAGGTTCCTCCTAACTTAGGCTCAAATGCCGCTTTTGCAGCCAACCATTCTTGATTTTGAATAGAAACTTGCAAACCACTGTTCAAAACGGATGGCGCAAATTTGTATACTTGTTTCAAAAAATGAGCCTCATTCATAGCAACAGTGTCGGTATCTTGCGCATAGCAAGCTACCATAAACCCTAAGGCAAAAAGGCTATTTACTATTCTTTTCATCTGTTTTTATTTGCATACCTGTGTAATAATCCGGTGGGAAGCCATTTAACTGTCGCCAGAGCTCATACCATACTGGAACTGTGTTGAGTAGCGCAACTCCTCTAGCGCCCGAACCTATTCGTACTTCATCGGGCCATGGTTTACTATCGCTTTCTTCTACCAATATTCTGTACTTACCGTTTTTGCTGATGTTATAATCTATGGCCTGTACCGTTCCTGGAAATGTGCCATAGCTCAGCTGAGGCCAACCCGAAAAAACGATAGAAGGCCATCCGTCAAACAAAAACATCATCTGATTCCCTCGCTTGATTAAAGGTAAATCGATAGGATCTACATATACTTCCACGGCTTTTTTCCATTTTTTAGGAACGATGGTAATAATGGGCGTATTTTCTTTGATATTTTCCCCGATACCCGCTTGAATCGCTTGTGTAATATAACCATCCCTAGGAGCCATCACGTAGTAAAAGTCTTGTCTCAGCTCATAATTAGCCAATTGATTTTTCATTTTCGACATCTCGCCGAGACCAGCGTATAATTCACTTCCGGCAGAACTTCGCTTGCTTTTAACATCGCTAATTTTTTCAGCAAACTCACTAATCACTTGATCCTGCTCAATTAACGTATTGATGTATTTGTTGACACTCAAGCCATATTTATTTTCTTGTTCAATAGCCTTGGCTTTGGTTTCTTGTAATTTCAATCTTCGGGTTTCGAGATCTGTAAGTGATATCAAGCCCTGATTATACATACTCTCTTGTCGCTTTAACCGCTGGCGAGCCGTTTCCAATTCAATTTCAGCCGCTTTCCAGCCCGCACTATCGGTGGTAACTTGCAATTTAGATTGCTTTACCCTATTGTCGACCGTACGTATCTTCAACTTTTGCAAATCATTAAGCGAGTGTATCTGATTGTCTAGGGCAAGAAGTTTATTTTCATAGGCATTTATACCATTTGCCTTAGCTTGTACTTGTTCTTGGGTACGTTCAATTAACTGGGGATCAAAGTATTCCGTTTTAATCTCTGTAAGGTATAAAATAGTGTCTCCTTTTTCCACCAAATCTCCCTCTTGCACATACCACTTCTCTATTTTGCCGGGTATGGTATTTTGGATGGTTTGCGGTCGTTCATCGGGACGCAAGGCAGTAATCACTCCATTACTCTGTATGTTTTGTGTCCACGGTAAAAAAAGCATACCGATAATGAGCACCAATACTCCTAGAATTAACTTAAGAAAAACCTTTTGAGCCAAGTTATTTCCGATGTTTTGAACGGTTGTGTAGCTGCTACTCCAAATGGTAGTTTGAACGCTATTTTTAGAAATATTCAGCATATTAATTCAATTCTATCACGGTTTGACATTCTTTTTTAACACTCGGATCGTTACTTACCATTACCAATGTTTTTCCTTTGCAGCGATGGAATAAGAGCTCTAATAATGTTGTTTTATTCTCTTCCTTAAGTCCCGAAAACACGTCTTCAACGAGTACTAATTTAGGTTGGCAAACCAATGCTCTGGCCATAATTAAACGTACTTTGTCTGTACCCGAAAGTATACTATTGGCATTCATAATGATATGATTGTAACCAGCTGGAAAGCTTAAAATGAGTTTATCTAGCCCTACTTCTTGGGTAATTTGTACTAACGCCTCATCTGTTATTCCATCGCGCCCTAACGAAATATTCTCTCTAAACGTTCCATAAAATATCTCCTGATCATAAAAAATACATCCAATGTCTTTTCTCAGTTCTTCCAAATCAATGTTTTGCAGTGGAATGTTGTTGTACAAAATTGTACCGGTGTAATTATCTATACTGGTGCTCAATATTTTGAGTAAGCTGGTTTTACCACTTCCCGAGTCACCCACTAAACACGTAGCAGCACCCGCAAGAACGGTTAGATTGACATCTTTCTTGATTATTTTTTGATCTAAGGTCCCTACAATATCGAGATTCTTCACCTCTATTCCTATGGATACGTTATCTTTTAAGGATAATGCGTCCTGTACAGGGTGCTCTATTTCAATATCGGTAACCTTTCCTAGTTTTTCGATAGAGGTAAGTACATCGTATATAGCCTCCATGCTCATGATGAGTTTTTCGGAGGAATTGAGTATCAAAATAATAACGATTTCAGATGCCACAAACTGACCGATAGTGATGCTGTTGGAGATAAGCAACAAGGCTCCTACTACCAATAAACTAGCGGTTACTATGGTTTTTAACACGATTATACTGCTGTACT